>QNZC01000070.1 GCA_003978565.1 Persephonella sp.
TACCATCTTTTTTTTTGCTTGATTTTATTTTTATTTTGTTTATTATTAGATTTACTATCTTATCAAAATAGCTTATTTTCATGTTTCTCTTCATCTCCTTTTTTTCTTTTTATTTTACTTTATTTCTAATGTTTTTAAACACACTTACCCTCTGGTTGGTATTCAGCCCACTATGTGATTTATAAATCAACAGTATCAGAATTAATTTTTCAATAATCCAAAAATTACTATTTAAAGTTTATTTTACAGCCTTACTTATATCTAAATTTAAAAAAATCTTTTTTCACCTGTAAAGCTGAATACCAAAAGAAAAATATTATTGAGAATTTTTAAAAGTAGTGTTATTATTAAAATAAGATGTAGAATTGAAAGACTATAACTTATACAACATAGCAACATTATTGGTTCTTTTTTCCTCTATTTATTGTTTAAACACACTAAATCTTAAAATTTTCTTCTATATTTCATTTTGTAATTTCATATATTGACCCTGTATATTTTCAAAACGATACATTTGTTGAAACTTCTATAAATTTTTCTTTTTTAAGAATAATCTCCCTTATTTATAATTTTTTGTTTTTTCATTTTTTCTCTGTTATTTTCTCTCTATTTTCACACTAACTTGTAGCCATTCGTCTAGTATAGCTTATATTTATTTTTATACTTTTTTCACAAGACATTTCGGAGGTAATAAAGATGTCCAATAATAAAATAAAGGGAGTTATAACTCCTGAAGTAATAAACTTCTTAATTAGTCTAATGAGTGGTATTATAGGTGAAAGGGCTGTTAAAGTTGTTTTAGGTAATATTAAAGGGAGTATATCCAAAGATTTAGAAGGAAGAGAGATACTGTTTAGATTTGCCAGTGAACTTCAAAAAACTTTAGGTGTTAAGGGTGCTTTTGCTACAATGAGACAGGTGGGAAGGGATTTAGCAAAATACTTAATGAAACAGTATCCTAGAGATGAATGGGATGAAGTTTTAGAAAATGCTCTAAACGATTTCGGTTTTGCTAGAAAGATAGAGAAGAAAAGAGATAGAGCTTATATCTGTAATTGTGTATTTTATGAAATTTTAGAAAAAAATAATTTAGGTCCTATAGAACATGCTATATGCTGGGCTGGTTGGGGATTTATAGAAGGATTTATAAAGGAGATGGAAGGTGCAAAATGTATCCAATGGAAAAGTAGAGATTTTGAAAAAGAGATTTGCAGATTTGATTTTATTAAAGAATAAATTTAATTTTTAATTTTTTTGTTTTTTCTCCAAATATACTCTTTTATAACAGTTAATAAAGTTTTTATACAAAATGAATTTTTATTAAAATATCTTAAAGAGCTTAATTATGTATAAGGAGATTAGTTTTAATGTTTGACAAAATTGGAAAATCAAAATTTATGAAATTTGTTCTGTTTATAACAACTTTTGCATTTGTTGGAACAGGTATAGTAGCGATAATACTTTATAAAATCTTCGGTGGAATTTCAGGAGCAGTTGCAATTAACGGGAAAGAGATAACATTTGCAGAAATAAACTTTAGAGCTAATCAGATAAGAGCTGGTTTAGAAGCTCAAGGTTTAACTCGAAACACAAAAAGATTTGAAACGGATATTTTAAGAATGGCAGTTCAACAGGCTATAAATGATGAACTACTTTATCAGGAAGCTGAAAAGGAAAGCATTACAGCAACAGATGAAGAGGTTAAAAGGTATATATTAGATATGGAGCTATTCAAAAAGGATGGAAAGTTCTCTAAAGAGAAATATGTTCAGTTTCTAAAAAGTTTTAGTATATCACCTCAAGTATTTGAGGATATTATTAAGAAAAAGCTATCGATTATTCATTTATACAGTATCTTATATCTTGGAGGTTATATAACGGACGAGGAAATTCAAGCTTTATCCTTCTTGAGAAATGCTTCCATTTCTGGAAAGATTTTAGTTGTGAATGCTCCTAGTGTAGATATTTCAGAAAAAGAGCTAAAGGAATTTTATGAAAAGAATAAAGATAAATTTAAAATTAAGGAAGGAGAAAAATTAGTCATATATAGAATAGATATAGATAAGATTGGAAAAGATAATGCTACAAAGAAAGCAAAAGAAATTTATAAAAATTTAAAGGAAAACAAGCCTATAGAAGACAGTTCAGTTGAAAAATTTTTTGAGGGAATATATAAAAATGATATAAATCTTCCTGAAACCATAAAAAAAGAGTTAGAAAAGATAGAAAAGGATAAAAATATACTGTTTGTTAAAACTGATAGAGAGATATATATAGGAAAATATTTAGGAGCTGGATACAGCTATAAAAGTTTTGATGAGGTTAAAGATAGTTTAAAAGAAGTAGTTTCACTAAAGAAAAAAGAAAAACTAACTGATGAAATTTATAAAAAGCTCATTAAAGTATACAAAAACAAAGGATTGGAAGAACTGGCAAATGGATATAATGGAAATATATCCTCTTTTGAAAATAGAAGTATCACCGATTTAGCTTTAAACTACTCAATAAATCCAATTCAGTTAGAAAAAACTTTAGCAAAAGGGAAACATATCCTTAAACTTAAGGATAAAGTCATTATTTTAGAAGTAGATAGTTTTAAATTCTCATCTGATAAAACTGGTCAGTTAGTTCAAATCAAACCAATAATGGAAGGAATGAGACAAGAGACAGTTTTAAAAATGTATCTAGATAAGTTAAAGAAAAATTCTGAAATAGAAATAAATCCTGTTTTAAAGGAGAAACTTAAGTTATGAAAAAAACTCCCTATTCATATGATTTTCTCTGGTATCAAATAAATTATGCTTATGAAAATATAAAGAAAAAAAAATATAGAGAACTTTTAAATAAATTTTTGACAAATGAAGAGGTTAAAACTAAATTTAATAAGGTAATAGAAAAAAAAGTTAGGAGATACGAGGGAGGGAAACTGGAAAAGACAGCATCAGTTTTATCAATAGCTTTATGTATGTATGACAACTACCCTGAAATAGATATAGATTTATTGCTTACTGCAATAATTTTATATAGTTTTAGCAGTTTATATACAAAAAGAGAGTTTTACGAGTATATAAAAGATTATCCGGAGCTAATTCCTTTCCTCTATAGAAAAAAGAGAAAGAAACCTATACTTGAAGTTTTGTTGTTTGAGGATTTATTAAAGTTAGATGACAAGATAATGAAATATATATTTCAAAGGAGAGAAAAAGATGATTGGCACAGAAAGGGTGATATATCAGGATGGAAATCACTTTAATATTCTTTTAGAAGATTTTGGACATGGAGAGATGGTTCAGGCAAATGTCCATATGATTATTGATAATGGGGAAGGAATAATATTAGATCCGGGAGGACATAAAGTTTTTAAACATCTTTTAACTGAAGTTGGTTCATTAATAGGTTTAAATAACCTTAAATATATTTTTCTTTCACATCAGGATCCAGATATAGTTGCGGCAATAAATGGTTGGTTAATGACAACAAATGCTACAGCCATTGCACCTAAACTATGGCTTAGATTTATACCTCACTTTGGAGTAGATAGATTTGTTATTCACAGAATTAAAGGAATAAAGGACACAGGTGGAACTATAAAACTTGGAAAAAATAAACTATATATAATCCCAGCACATTTTATACATTCTCCGGGAAATTTTCAAATTTATGACCCGGTATCAAAAACACTCTATTCAGGAGATTTAGGTGTTTCTTTAGGACAGGATTATATGTATGTGAAGGATTTTGATAGACATATTAAGTATATGGAAGTTTTCCATAGAAGATATATTCCTTGCAATAAGGTTTTGAAGACATGGGTCAAAATGGTTAGAAAGTTAGATATAGAAACCATCGCTCCTCAACACGGAGCTATAATGAAAGGTAAAGATATTGTTAATAGATTTTTAGATTGGATTGAAGATTTAGAATGTGGTTTAGATATAATGGAACCTATATATGAAATAAACGATAAAGAATTGGAGTTGTAAACTGAAGTTAGAACATTATTCTGTTTTGCACAGGGAAGTTTTAAAATTCTTTAAAGAGAATATAGGTGATGGAATAGTTGTAGATGCCACCGTAGGAGGTGGTGGTCATTCTAATATCCTTTTGGAAAATATCCCAGATATTTATATAGTTGGAATTGATAAAGATGATTTTGCGTTAGAAAGGGCAGAAGAAAAACTAAAGAAATTTAAAGGAAGATATAAACTTATAAAAAGTCCATTTAAAGATATTGATAAAGTCCTAAAAGAGCTGAACATTTCTAAAATTTCAGGTTTTCTCTTTGATTTTGGAGTTTCTATGTTCCAGTTAAAGCATCACAGAGGTTTTTCATTCCAGAGGGAAGAACCACTAGATATGAGAATGGATACTTCTCAAGAGTTAACCGCTTACTATGTTGTAAATTATTATCCTTTAGAAAAATTAGAAAAAATATTAAAAGAGTATGGAGAAGAGAGATTTTATAAAAAAATTGCAAAAAGTATAGTTGAAAGAAGAAAAAAGAAAAAGATTGAAACTACAAAAGAGTTAGCAGATTTAGTTTTTAAACTATATCCTAAACCTTTAAGATATAAAAAAATACATCCTGCAACTAAAACCTTTCAAGCTATAAGAATAGAGGTTAATAGTGAATTAGATGAAATTAAAGAAGCTTTACCAAAGGCTATAAATCTATTGGAAAACGGTGGGATAATTCAAGCTATATCTTTTCATTCATTAGAGGATAGAATTGTAAAAAATATCTTCAAAGAAGGAAAAAAATTAAAGAAACTGGAAATTTTGACGAAAAAGCCTATAATACCTACAGAAAAGGAAATATTAAAAAATCCTGCATCTAGAAGTGCAAAATTAAGGGTAGGTAAGAGGTTAAATTAAATGATGGTAAGAATTAAAGAAAGACTTTTTGAAATAAAATTAGAAATTAAACTTTTTCTTAGATTTTTACCTCTATCTGTAATCTTACTTGTTATGGGTGGATTTTTAATAATTTACAATACCCATTATATAAAGGTTGATAACGAGATAATTAGAACCAGTCAGAATATTCTCACTATTCAGGAAAGTATACTTAATTTAAAAAAAGAGAAGAGTAAGCTTATTTCACCTAAAAATATTGAGAGCAGAGCAAAAGAAGAACTAAATATGGTAAATGTAAATTTAGAAAAAGTTAGATTTCTAGTTAATGAATGAAAGTAGAGTAATATTCGTATCTTTTCTATTTATCATAGGATTTCTTATTGTTATCTTCCGTCTAATAGATTTACAGACAAGGGATAAAGAAATATTAGAGGAGCTTATAAAAAGACAGTATATAAGGGAAGAAAAGGTTATACTTCCAAGAGGAACTATATATGACAGTAATGAAAATATTCTTGCTATAAGCATACCTAAATTAACTATATTTGCAATTCCAAAATATATAAAAAATAAAGAAAAAGTTTCAGAGGAACTCTCAAAAATCTTAAAAATTTCTAAAGCAACTATTCTAAGAAAATTAAAAAGACATAAAGGTTATGTTGTCATATCTGATAATGTTGATAAGTCCTTAAAGAAAGAAATTGAAGCTCTTAGATATAGATTAAAAGAGTGGAATATAGGTATATTAGATAACTCAAAAAGATTTTATCCTTTTAATGAGCTTGGAGGTTCAACTATAGGTTTTGTAAATAAAATAACAGGTAGAGGTGCAGAAGGTTTAGAGTATAAGTATAACAGCATATTAGGTGGGGGACTAAAGAAAATAAGATTTATAGCTGATGCTACAGGGAAACCTTTACATATTATAGATACTTTAGACAATATATCCCAAGGTAAAGATATAGTTCTAACAATTGACAGTAATATTCAATATATAGCTGAAGAAGTTTTAAATAAGTATGTAAAACTTAGAAAACCCAAAGGAGCTTTAATACTGATTGTTGACCCTAATACAGGTGATATAGTAGCTAATGCTACATATCCAAATTATAACCCTAACAAATATTGGAAATACAAAATAAGGAAAAATATAACCTTTCAAAATGCCTATGAACCCGGCTCTTTAGCAAAGCCTTTTGTTCTAGCAAAAGCCATAGAAAGCAGAAATATAGATTTGGAAAAAAAATACTTTTGTGAGTGGGGAAAAATAAAGATAGATAACGTTAAGATTAAAGACCATACGCCATTTGGTGAGCTAACTGTAAGGGATATTATTGTTTATTCTTCTAATGTTGGAATTATCAAAATTGCTTTAGAGGAAAATCCTAAAGAGTTATACGACTTATTTTTCAAACTTGGATTTGGTAAATCTACAGGAACGTTTCCCGGTGAAGCTTCTGGAAAATTAAGACGGGAGTATCAACCTGTAAATGTAGCATATCTGTCCATAGGACAATCTTGGACAGCTTCTCCTATCCAGATAGCTATGGCTTACAGCTCTATCGCAAATGGTGGATTACTTTTAAAACCTAGAATACTAAAAAAAGTTATTGATAAAGAAACAGGAAAAATTGAAGAATTGAAACCTGTAGTTATAAGAAGAGTATTTAAAAAGGAAACTACAGATATTTTAAAGGGTATTCTTCTGGATGTTGTAGAAAAGGGAACAGCAAAAAGGGGTAAATTAAGATTTTACACTGTAGCAGGTAAAACTGGAACAGCACAAAAGTATGATAAGGAGCTAAAAAGATTATCAACTGAGAAGTATTACACTTGGTTTGCAGGTTTTTTCCCTGTAATAAAACCTAAATATACTATTGTTATACTCTTTGATGAGCCACAGAAGTTATATGAAGAAGAAAAAATTGGTGGTGGTTCCGTATCTGCACCTATCTTAAAAGATTTAGTTGACAGAATAATGTTTTACAAAAAAATAAAACCGGATAAGGGTAGTGATTGAAATTTTTTAAATAATTTAAAATATTTTTTATAAAGTTTTTTACATTAAATGAAGAGGAAGGACAAATGGAAGATAATAAAAAAGATATGGTTATTGTTGGTAAGCTTCACAAAACACATGGGGTAAGAGGAGATTTAAAGGTTGAGGTTTATCCTCCAAATTTTAAGATGCCAGAGAGAATTTATATAAAAGACAAAGAGGGAAATTTTAGAACTCTAAATGTTTTAGCTTATTCAAAAAGAAAAGGATTAATAAAATTCAAAGGATATGAGGATTTAGATAAAGCTAAAGAACTTAAACATAAATACTTTTACATAGAAAAAACAAAACTGCCAAAGTTGAAAGAGGATGAGTTTTATGTGTATCAGTTAATAGATAAAGAGGTGATTTTTAATGGAAATTATATTGGGAAAGTTATAGAGGTAGATGACAGATTATCTATAGCATATTTAATAATTAAATGTGCAGATGAAAAAGTTAGACATTTACCTTTTATAAGTGAATTTATAAAAAAGATAGATGAGGAAAAAAATATAATAGAAGTTGATTTACCTCAAGGTTGGTTAACACTTTAATCTGATTTTTAACATTGTTTAAAATTTTCATTATATTTATATTTAACTTTAGGAGTTTTCTAAATTCTTTTCTGAGGTTTGGATGGGAATAAGCTCAGAAACGATAGAGGAAGTGTATAGAACCGCAAATGTTTATGATGTTATTTCAGACTATTTATCACTAAAGAGAAGTGGTTCAAATTATTTGACTTTATGTCCATTCCATACAGAGAAAACACCTTCCTTTGTAGTTTCTCCTGCAAAAAATATATGGAAATGTTTTGGATGTGGTAAAGCTGGAGATAGTATTAAGTTTTTGATGGAATATAAAGGCTTGTCTTTCAGTGAAGCTGTAGTTGAGATAGCCAATAAATATGGAATAACCGTAAAGTATATTGGAGACACGAAAGAAGACTTAGAAAAGAAGAATTTATTTTCTGTAATACAAAAAGTTGCAGATTTTTATAGGGAAAATCTGAAAAAATTTAAGGAAGCAAAGAGTTATTTAAAGGAAAGAAATATCTTTTCATCAACGGTAGAAACATTTTTCATTGGATATTCCCCATACGATATACAGAAACTAATAAAATTTATGGAAAGTCAAGGAATTACTATAGATGAGTTAAAAAAAGTTGGAGTTTTAGTTCAATCATTAGACGGAGAAATTAAAGATAGATTTAAAGGTAGAGTAATATTCCCTATAAAAGACCATTTAGGTAGAATTGTTGCTTTCGGTGGAAGAATTATATCTCCAAATATTTCACCAAAATCACCGAAATATCTAAACTCCCCTGAAACAAAGATTTACAATAAAAGTAAAGTTTTATACGGTTTTTTTGAAGCTAAAGATTACTTAAGAGAGAAGAAGTATGGGATTATAGTTGAGGGATATTTTGACTTACTGTCAATGTATCAGATAGGTTTTAAAAATATTGTGGCAACTTTAGGAACCTCTCTTACCGAGTATCATGCAAAACTTTTAAAAAAGTTTGTGAACAAAGTTATTTTGATGTTTGACAATGATAAGGCAGGAAAGGAAGCAGTTATAAGAGCAAGTAAATTATTGTTATCACAGGATATAGATGTTTACTATTCACCTCTAACTGAAAAAGACCCTGATGATTTAGCTAAAAAGGGAATTAAAGAGGTAGAAAATCAGTTAAATAAATCTAAAGATATATTTGAATTCTTACTTGAAACTTTAAAGGAAAAGAATGATATTAAAGAAAAGCAAAAAATTACGAAAATTTATTTGGAACTTGCTTCACACATACCAGATAAAACAAAAATAGGTTTCTTGATAGATAGATTATCTAAAGAAACAGGGATAAATAAAAGGTATCTGGAAATATCTTCAAAAGTTTCAAATAAAAATAGATTTAAAGATAAGCAGAAACTTGAGTTAGACAAAAATTTATCTCACAATGAGATTTTAGTTTTAAAGGCTTTGTTAGAAAACAGAGATGAAGTGTTGACAAAGTTTAAATATTTTGATAAAATAGAAAGCTCCGAATATTTTAAAAGCTTACTATTCAGTATATTAAACGGGCAAACTGAAGAAGAGATATTCAACAAAATTTTATCATATGAAGTTTCAACAAATCCAGAGATAGCATTGGAAATATTACAGAGGATGTATGAACGCTGGAAAGAGAAAGAGATAGAACTTGAATTAATCTACAATAATAAAAAAGAAGAAGAAAGAGCTATAGAGTTAATAAACAGGTTAATACAAGAAAAACAAAAAATAAAGTAAAAATAAAAAAATTCCTATAAGGAGGAATAATTTATGCTTCACGAAAAGGACGAAGTTAGAAAATTAATTATGCTAGCTAAAGACAAAGGATACATTACTTACAAAGAGCTAGAAGAGGTTTTAGACGAAGAAACTCTTATGTCAGAAGAGGAATTGGATAAACTTATAGACTATCTAAACGAGTTAAATATTGAGGTAATGGATAATGATAAAGTATTGGATGAGGATAGTTTAGAGGGAGAGCAATTCTTAGGAATGGATTTATCTGATGATGTATGGAGTAAAACAGATGACCCTGTAAAACTTTATCTAAAGGAAATGGGAAAAATACCTCTTTTAACTAGAGAAGAGGAAATAAGATTATCTATGGAAATAGAAAGGGGAAGGAAAAAAGTATTTAGAGGTCTATTAAGAACATCTTTCTTAGCTGAAAGATTACTTGATGAGTGGGCAAGAATAACTGAAGGAAAAATGAAAGTAAGAGACCTTATAAATCTAGATAATGATATGAATGAATTTGATGATGATGATAGTGTTAATGAAAACGACACTTTAGACCCTATAACAAAAGAGTTTATCCAGAAGGGATTAAAACTTGCAATTATGTATAGAGAGTTAAAGGATTTAGAGCAAGAGATGGTAAATAATCCAGATAATTTAGAGATAAAAAAGGAGTTTTTAAGAAAACATGCAAAGTTAAATAGATTTATAAAAAGTTTAAATATTAGATTTACAAAGTTAGATAAGATTGCAGATGAGCTTAAAGAACTGTATATGAAACTCAAGAGAAAGGAAAAAGATTTAGCTAAAAGAATTAAGAGATTACAAAAGATAGACCCTGATATAAACAAACTTCTCTACGGTGAGATAGATGATGAGCTTCTAAGAAAGATTGAGGAAAGTGGATTATCATACGGAAGATTTGAGATATTAAAAACAGAGATTTTAAAATTACAGGAAGAAATAAAAGAGTTAAGGGAAGAAATTGGAACAGTTCCAACAGAGTTTGAACATGTTATGAAGATTATTCAAGAGGGAAGAAGGGAAGTAAACGAAACTAAACAGAAAATTGTCCAATCAAACTTAAGGTTGGTTGTATCTATTGCAAAGAAATATACAAATAGGGGACTACAGTTTTTAGATTTAATTCAAGAAGGAAACATTGGTTTAATGAAAGCGGTAGATAAATTTGATTATAAAAAGGGATACAAATTTTCCACTTATGCTACTTGGTGGATTAGACAGGCTATAACTAGAGCTATTGCAGACCAGGCAAGAACTATAAGAATACCTGTTCATATGATAGAAACTATTAACAAGCTGATAAGAGTGTCTAGAGCTATGGTTCAAGAGTTAGGAAGGGAGCCAACTCCTGAAGAAATAGCTAAGAAGGTTGGTATGCCAGCAGAGAAAGTTAGAAAAATCTTGAGAACATCTCAAGAACCTATATCTTTAGAAACTCCTATAGGAGATGATGATGAGACACACTTAGGGGACTTTATAGAAGATAAATCTGTTGTATCTCCTGAAGAACATGTTTTAAGACAGTCTTTAAGACAACAGTTAGAAGAGATATTAAAGACTTTATCTCCAAGGGAGGAACAGGTTCTAAGATACAGATTTGGGTTAGTTGATGATACAGAATATACATTAGAGCAAGTTGGAAAGATGTTTGGAGTAACTAGAGAGAGAATAAGACAGATTGAAGCTAAAGCTTTAAGAAAATTAAGACATCCTCACAGAGCTAAATATTTAAGACCTTTCTGTGAGGACTAATTTTTATTCTTTATTCTTTTTTCTTTTTTTAGATTTTATAACTTGACTATTCATAAATAAAAAATCAAGAGTATAAAACCTTTAAAACTTTTAATTTTCCTCAGTTAAAACCTTTAAAAGGTCTTTTTTTACATCTTCTAATAACTTTTTATCTTCTAATTTTTGTTGGTCATAAGTTCTAACGTAAAATGCATCTCTAACCCTTTCTCCCTGAGTTGAGACTTTAGCTATATGTGGGAAAAGCTTATACTTACTGAACACTTTATAAATATCAAATAGTAAACCTATCCTGTCTTCACCTGATATATCAAATATTGTATATCTGTCAGAGCTTTTATTATCAATTTTTACAAAGGTAGGCGGTGGTAAAACATTAGGTTTATATCTATTGCCATTTTTTCTTTTTTCTAAATCCTCAATTGTAATATTGCCTTCCAGATAATTAAGAAATAATTCTTTAAATCTATCAAATCTATGTTTATCAATTGCATCTAAAGAGTTTGTGGATACTAACAAATCAACTACAGTGATACCATCTTTTCTTCTATATGAATATACGGAGAGTATATTTATCTTCATATAACTTAAAATACCGGTAATTGCTAAAAGTGGATTTTTAACATTTTTATCAACAACTACTATAATTTCAGAGGCTCCAACTCCATATTTCTCCTTGAAATAAAACTGAGGTTTTCCTGTTTTAAATAGTTTCTCTTCCATCTCTAAATGTTTTATCATATCCTCTAAAGGTGTAGAGATTATATAAACATCCCTTAGTCTTTTTAAATGGAATTTTGCCCTTTCCTCACCAAATAGAGAGCTTAATCTTTCAAATAATAATTTTTTCTTCTCCTCAAGTTTTCTTTTTTCTAACTCTTCAATAGATATATCATTTTCCAATACTTCAAGGGTTTTATTGTATAGCTCCCAAAGTAGTAAGTTTTTCCAATCGTTCCATACACCGGGACCAACTGCATTAGCATCGCACCAAGTTAAAACTGTTAACATCTTGAGAAGCTCTTTATTTTTTATAATATCTGCAAACTCTTTTATAACTTTAGGGTCATTTAAATTTCTTCTCTGAGAGATTTTAGCCATATCTAAATGATGTCTAACCAAAAAGCTAACAATTTCAGCATCTCTTTTAGAGTATCCAAATCTTAAAAGAATATCTTTAGCCATCTTAGAACCTAGAACCGAATGGTCTGTTTTATGTCCCTTTCCTATATCGTGTAAAAACACTGCCCAGATTAATAAATCCTTTCTATCTATATCTCTATAGAGCTCATAAATAGCCTTTTTTTGTTGACTATCAGCCTTTAGAAGACTTTCTAACATTTCAACAGACTTTATAGCATGTTCATCAGTTGTATATTTGTGATAAGCATCATACTGGAAATGACCCCGTTGATAACCAAACTCTGGTATAAGAGTATCTATAACATAGAACTCCTGCATTTTCCTTATAGTTTTTGGTAAATGGTTAACATCACTAAAAATCTGTCTAACAATCCTTTGAACATCAGGATTTTCTCTATTTTTTAATAGTTTCAATTCGTTTTTTCTGATTAAATACTCTAGCCTAGGTGAGAAATCTAGATTAAACTCTTTGTAGTAGAGAAATGCTCTAACTGTGTTGGCTATATTTTTTAGAAATCTGTTTTTATCAACAACATCTAACTCGTATCTGCTCCTGATAAACACATTATCTAAAGGTTCATAAAGTTGCGATTTTGTATTTTTACCAACTATAGATTTTAAAATCCTTTTAGTTATTGTATTTATTGATTTTGCATAAAGATAGTAAAGTCTCATTAATTTCTCTACACTTTCCCTTATCTCCTGTTGATTTGCTGTGTCTTTTAGATAACCTAAATTTTTAACTATCTCCTCTTGGAGAGGTCTAACTAAAACATCACATCTTTTATTACATATTAGATGCATTTCGTTTCTAATTCTTAAAAGGAAATCGTAGGCTTTCATTAATTCTTTGTATTCTTCCTCTAGGATAATGTTTTTTTCTACAAAGTATTTGTAGTTAGGAACATCATCTAAAACCTTTGCTATCCAGTAAACTTCGTGAAAATCTCTTAATCCTCCCTCCCCCTCTTTTATATGTGGCTCCATCATATATATAGAAGAACCTGTCCTTTCATAACGGAGTTTTCTTGCCTTTAAAGTTGCATCAATGTAATCATCTTTTCTCTTTTTTATTAACTTTTTGAACTGATTTATCAGCTCTTGATACAGGGCTTTATTTCCATATAGATACCTCCCCTGTAGTAGAGATGTAGCCACAGTTAAATCATCTTGAGATAGATTAATAAATGTTTTTATATCTCTAACTGAAAAACCTACATCTACCTTGAGGCTTAAAAGGGCATAGTAAAACTTTTCAATTCCTTCCTTTAATTCCTCAATATTATCTGTTTTTACAACTAACGATATATCTATATCAGATTTAAAACATAACTCTCTCCTTCCATAACCACCTAAGACTATTATAGATATGTTATCTAACTGGTTTTGAAAGGATAGCTCTGCAAGATTTTTTATAGTTTTATCAGTCAGATTTGCAAGTTCTTTAACTATATCTAATCCACCGGCACCAGCTCTATGTTTTTCAGCTAACTTTTTTTTCTCCTCAAAAAATTTATTTATTATTTCATCTACATTTAAAACTACTTTTTTACTCATTTCACTGTCTCCAAAGAATTATTAAACGACCCAGATATTAGAAGTTTTAGAAGATGATTTATTGAATGGAAAATTTCATTTAACCTTCTCCGTAAATTCCTTTTAGCTCGTTATACTTGTCAAAAAATCGAGTTTTTAACCATTTCCTATCTAACCATTCTATAGGATGGACTTCTAATCCTTGAATTAAAACACCAAAATGTAAGTGGTCTCCTAAAGCTAATCCTGTTGTATCTGTATGAGCTATTATCTGTCCTCTCTTTACAGTCTCTCCTTTCTTTACCTTAAAATCTAATAGGTGGGAGTATAATGTATAAACACCTAATCCATGTTCTATAATTATAGAATTTCCGTATATACCTAAAAATCCAGTAAATACTACAACTCCATCTTCAGCCGCTGGGACTTCTGCATTTTTTATAGATGCTATATCCATACCTTTGTGATAGGCGTCCCCTCCTTCTATTATCTTTCCTTTGTATTTATACTTTCTGTAGTCTGCAAAACCTCCTAAAACTGCGGCTCTTTTCATTACCGTAAATCTATCTTTAAATTGAGGCTTTAATATAACAATATTTCTCGTTATAGAATGTATTTTTTTCTCATTTTCCTTTCTCATTTTTACATTAACATACTTAAACATTTCTACTTCATCTGGAAACTTTTTATTACCGGCTAGAATTCTAATTTTTCTCATAAGCTTTTCAGAAACTTTGATTAAAGATTTCCTATATCTTTTAAGTTTAAATCTGTATGGGATTTTAACTGTTGTGATATTTCCAGCTTTATCTTCTGCAGAAACAAATATTTCTTTTTTTGTTTCCCAGTAGTAAGGATAGGGAAAGACACAGGTATAAACAGATTTATTTTTAAAAACACCTGATAAACAGTTGAATTTTAAATTTTCCATTTGGATATAGAGCTTTTCTACATCATCAGAAACTTTAAAAAATGCAAAGGCTGTTCCTCCATTCATTATGTATCTCTGTGAATAAAGGGTGGTTATCTCTGGAGGTTCAGGGTCAACTATGAATTTAAAAGGTTTAACAGTTTTATTTTCAAACAATCCTCTATCTGAAGCTGAAATAATAAGGTCTACTTCACCTTTTTTCAGTTTGTATTTATCAGTATCAATATCAACTTTAATTTCTTTTTCTTTTACACCTTTAGGAATATCAAATTTTTTTACAAACTTGTTTTCTCCATCTTGAACTATATAGATTGCAATTTCTTTTAAACCAGAGTTATCATCTGAAATTTTAAACTCTAAACTGTATTTTTTACCTATTATCTTTCTTAAGTTTTGGGTTTTAACTGATATTTCTGGTTCTCCAAAATCTATAATACCTTTCAGGTAGAGATAAATCCCCCCAACTATCATAGTTAAAATAACAAAAAGAATAAATTTGTCTCTCAACTGTTTTCCCTCTTTTTATAGTTATTTTTATATACTCTCTGATATATTTTTTTTCGTCAAAGATACATATTTACTATAAGCATTCAAGAATGCTTTTATACTAGCCTCTACTATATCTATTGACCAACCTTTTCCAACTACTTCATAACCTTCAAAATCTATCGTAAGTTTAGCCTCTCCAATTGCATCTTTACCATAAGTTATAGCTCTAACATTAAACTCTTTAAGTTTAAATCTATCTTCTATATTAAGTGCTTTACCTAATGCTTTCAATGTGCAATCTATTGGACCACCTCCAAGAACTGTGTAAGGGGATGTTTCAACTTCTTCAACTTTAAGTTTTACAGTTGCAGTAGGTATTACTGTATTACCTGTTAAAACATGGAAGTATGAAAGTTGGGCTAATTTCTGATTAGTGCTAAGCTCATCAAGAACTAATGCCTCTATATCCTCATTAAATACCTGTTTTTTCTTATCTGCTAAATCTTTAAACTTTACAAAAAGTTTTTCTATCTGCTCGTCAGAAAGGTTATAACCTAACTCCTCAACTTTAGTTTTGAATGCGTGTCTTCCTGAATGTTTACCTAAGACTAGATTACTTCCACTTTTTATCTCTAATCCAATATCTTCCGGTCTCATTATTTCATAAGTTTCTCTATGTGCCAATACTCCGTGTTGATGTATTCCAGCTTCATGGGCAAAAGCATTATCTCCAACTATAGCCTTATTAGGCTGGACAAAACTACCTGTTATCTGACAGAGTAATCTGCTACTTGGATAAATTTCCTTTGTATTTATAGTTGTGTAAACTTCGTTAAAGTAATCATGTCTAACTTTTAAAGCCATTACTACCTCTTCCATTGCCGCATTTCCAGCCCTTTCACCTATTCCGTTAACAGTTGCATGAACCTGTCTAGCTCCCTTTTTAATTGCCGATAGTGAGTTAGCTACAGCTAAACCTAAATCATTATGACAGTGAACTGATATAATAGCCTTGTCTATATTTGGAACGTTGTTTTTTATATCTTCTATTAACTGTCCGAACTCTTCAGGTATAGCATACCCTACAGTATCAGGAACATTGATAGTTTTAGCTCCAGCATCAATTACAGCTTCAAAAATTTTAAAAAGGAAATCTCTATCTGACCTGAAAGCATCTTCAGCTGAAAACTCAACATCATCAGTAAACTTTCTAGCAAATTTTACAGCTTTAACAGCCCTTTCTAAAACTTCATCAGGAGACATTTTTAGTTTATATTTCATATGAATTGGAGATGTTGCTATAAATGTATGTATTCTCTTTCTTTCTGCAGGTTCTAAAGCTTTACCTGCTTTCTCTATATCATTCTCTAACGCCCTTGCAAGTGAGCATATAGTTGAATTTTTTACGACTTTTGCAACCTCATTTATAGCTTCAAAATCTCCTATAGATGCCGCCGCAAATCCAGCCTCTATTATATCAACTCCTAATTTTTCTAGCTGTAAAGCCATTCTAACTTTTTCTTCTTTTGTCATAGAAAAACCGGGAGCCTGTTCACCGTCTCTAAGAGTTGTATCAAATATAAAGACCTTTTCCTTCTCCATTATCTATCTCCTTATTAATAATTATTCTTATTAAGGTTAAACATATAAAAATAATGTAAAAATTTTATCATTAAAAAATATGATAAAAGAAATATAAGCTAATCCTTAATTTCAATAATAAAGGTGGTTTTTTTATTAAATCTATAGAGCCACAGCTTATAATAATGTTATGTTTTCTAACATTGAAAATTAGAGTTTTAATATATTAAATTAATTTTAGCAATTACAAAAAGAAATTGAAATAGGAGTTTTAAAGATGTCAAAAACTGCTGTTAGAGCCCAAAGATTTGTTATGGGGACAATGTTGTTGGTTGCATTACTGTTTTTCTTACTGGATATAAAAACTGTAAGTTTATTTATTATAGGCTTTATGATATTTATGCTTTATCTATCAGCATTTACTGGATTTTGCCCTTCAGATGCAATATTTGAAAAATTATTTGGAGATAAGAAAAAGTAAAAATTATGAAGTTTTTACACATTAGTGATACCCATTTAGGTTATAGACAGTATGGACTTTTAGAAAGGGAACAGGATTTTTTAGAGGTTTTTAATGAAGCTGTAGATATAGCAATAGATGAAAATGTTGATTTTATTATTCATACAGGGGATTTTTTTCACACTTCCAGACCTTCCAATAAGACTATAATAGACAGTCTAAATATATTAAATAGGTTAAACGACGCTAATATTCCTATATTCTGTATTCCCGGAAATCACGATAGAGGAAATAGTGTAAAGGATAAATCTCCATTAGAGATACTCAACAACTTTGGTTTAAAGCTTATAAATGTTGGTGTTGAGGAGTTTAACGGAATAGATATAGCAGGTTTAAAGTATATTCCTAAAACTGCTGTAAGAAAATTAGGTCGTTTGAGAGATGCTTTAGAAAGTCTTCTAGAAAATACAAAAAACAGTTATAAAATTCTTATGTTGCATCAGGAATTCTCTCCATACTTCCCAGATAGTAATCTATTACTAAATGAGGAAATTCCAAAAGATTTTAACTATGTAGGTATAGGACATTATCATATTGCTGAAGAACCAATAAAAAGAGAAAACAACTCTTTTATAGTTCATATAGGTTCAACAGAATTTACCGCTTACAATAAAAGTGAAGAAGAAAGAAAAAAAATTGTTGCCATTGTTGAGATTAGTAATGTTAATACAGAAATAAGATACAGAGAGCTATCTAAAGCAAGAAAGTTTATTTATGGAACTTTAAATGATGAAAATTTAGAGGAAAAGCTAAATGATATTCTTATAAATATTGAAGAGATTTTAGATAAAACCGAAAAAAAACCAATAGTTGTTTTAAAGGGAGATTTTAGAAAATTAGAACAATCTGATGTTTTAAAATTGTTAAACGAGAAAAATTTAGTTAAAGACAATCCTAATATTCTTTATGTAAAACATTCCTTTAACTCCTTTAAAGAAGATATAGTTATAAATAACACAGCAGTAAAATCTGAAGATGAAATTATAAGAGATACTTTAGCAGAGTATCTTAAAGAAGATAAAGATTTATACAGTAAAGTATTCGAATTAATCACTACATTTAAAACTTTTGAAGATTTTGATTTAGTAAAATCATATATTAAGGAAAATCCAGATATTTTTGAAGATTTACTGAAGTAGGGGGATTTTATATTGAGGAAACTTTACTCACCTTGGAGAAGTAAGTATATAGAAACTTATGATAAGATTGAAGGCTGTTTTTTGTGTGATGCTTACAAATCAAATAATGATGAAGAAAAACTAGTTTTATATAGGGGAAAAAAGGCTTTTGTAATTATGAATTTATTTCCATACAATGCTGGACATGTAATGGTCTGTCCAAATGAACATATAGGAGATTTTACAGAGTTAGATAAAGAAACCCTATTTGAAATATCAGTTCTCTCTCAGATGATGGTAGAAGCAATAAAATTAGCATTAAATCCTGACGGTTTTAATATGGGTTATAATTTAGGGAGAGTTTCAGGGGCAGGTTTGGAAAGTCATATCCATAACCACATAGTCCCAAGATGGAATGGAGATACAAACTTTATGCCTACAATAGCTGAAGTTAAAGTTATCTCCCAAGATTTAAAGGATATATATATAAAAATTAAAAATGCTATAGAGAAGGTAAAAGACAGATATGTTAAGTAAAATAAGACTTATATTTTGGTTAATAGCAATTCTTATTATTGCTTATTTTGTATCTATAAACTCTGAACCTAGAATTTCTATCACGCTCTTTCCAAATATAAAAACTCAACCTTTGCCTTTATCTCTTATAATTGTTGGGAGTTTAATTTTAGGAACTATACTAATTCTAATAATAGCAATTACAGACTGGATAGTTTTTTATATAGAAAAATCTAAACTAAAGAAAAAAATAAAAAGTTTAGAGAGAGATTTAAATGATTTAAAAAATGAGTTAGAAAGATGTAGTAAAGATTTAGAAGATTGTAAAAATAAGGATAAATCTATATCTGAAAAACCAAAAATTAATCAGAATGTAAATAATCAAAAATAAATTTTGTTAATTCTTCTATTCCTATTTTTTCCTTTGAAGATGTTAAAAATATTGGAACTCCCTTTTCTAAATTTAAAGTTTCCCTTATTACTTTTTTCGCTTTAGCCTTTTCACTCTGATTTAGTTTATCAAGTTTAGTTCCAACAACTATGAAAGGAATTCCCAAAGCCTCTAACCATTCCTTCATCATAATATCAAGCTGTGTAGGTTTATGCCTACTGTCAACAAGCAATACTACAAGTTGCAGGTTTTCTCTAGTATGAAAGTATCTTCCTATCATTCTTCTCCATTTTTCCCTTTCAACCTTTGAAACTTTGGCAAAACCGTATCCCGGTAAATCAACAAAGTAAGTGTTATCATTTACTAAGAAAAAGTTTATTAACCTAGTTTTTCCCGGTGAAGATGAAACTTTAGCAATATCTCTGCCTAGAATAGCATTAATTATAGATGATTTACCAACATTTGAACGGCCAACTACTGCTACTTCAGGATATAAAGGAGGAGGATAATCCTCCGGTTTTACTGCACTTTTTAAAAATTTAACTTTTTTAACTAACGGCATCCTTCTCCTTTTCTTCGTTTTTTTCTTCCGTTAATATAATTGGCTTCTTCTTTTTTAAAACAACATCCTTATCAATAATCACCTTCTTAACATTTTTCATAGATGGTATCTCATACATTACATCTGCCATTATCTCTTCAACAATAGCTCTCAATCCTCTAGCTCCGGTTTTTCTCTTTATAGCTTCTCTTGAAATTTCTCTTAAAGCTTCCTCTGTAAACTCAAGCTCAACACCATCCATAGCTAGAAGTTTTTTATACTGTTTGATTAGAGCATTTTTAGGTTCAGTTAGGACTTTAACTAAAGCTTCTTCGTCTAACTCTTCCAATGTTGCTACAACTGGTATTCTTCCAACAAATTCTGGAATTAATCCATACTTTATTAAATCTTCCACTTGAACTTTAGAAAGAATATCCTTTTCTTCCTCTTTAGTCTTTATATCTGCCTCAAACCCTATGGATTTTTTACCTAATCTCTGTCTTATAATATCATCAAGTCCTACAAACGCACCACCGAGAATGAATAATATATTTGATGTATCTATCTGTATAAATTCTTGATGTGGATGTTTTCTACCACCTTGAGGTGGGATATTTGCAATTGTCCCTTCTAGTATCTTTAGTAATGCCTGTTGAACTCCTTCACCTGAAACATCTCTGGTTATAGATGGGTTTTCTCCACTTTTTTTAGCTATCTTGTCTATCTCATCTATATAAACTATTCCCTTTTCAGCTTTTTCTACATCGTAGTCTGCCGCCTGAACTAATCTGACGAGGATACTTTCAACATCTTCACCAACGTATCCAGCCTCAGTTATATTTGTGGCATCAGCTATTGCAAAGGGAACATTTAATATCTTTGCTAAAGTTCTTGCTAATAATGTTTTCCCTGAACCTGTAGGACCAATTAAAAGGATATTACTTTTTTCTAATTCTACATCATCATCAAAATTTAAACCTTTTTCTTTAGCTAAAATTCTCTTGTAATGATTGTAAACAGCTACAGAAAGAAGTTTTTTAGCCCTTTCCTGTCCTATAACATACTCATCTAACATTCTTTTTATCTCTGTAGGTTTAGGTAGTTCCTTTAAGTCTTTATCTTCTCTAAAACTTTCTTCTAACTCAGATTTTACTATCTGATAACAGTTATTAACACAGTTTTCACAAACATAAAGATTATTTGGAAGCTCCAGTAATAGTTTACTTTCTTTTTCTGATTTACCACATATAAAACATTTATGAGTAGCCAACCCTATTACCTCTTTTAATTTCTTTTTTCTATCACTTTATCAATTAGTCCGTATTCTACAGCTTCATACGCTGACATAAAATAATCTCTCTCAGTATCCTGTTCTATTTTCTCTATAGGTTGTCCTGTATGCTCTGCTAATTTTTCATTTAAGTATTTTTTCAATCTTAAAATCTCTTTAGCGTGTATCTCTATATCTGTAGCCTGTCCCTGAAATCCTCCAAGTGGTTGGTGTATCATTATTCTTGAGCTTGGTAAAGCATATCTCTTTCCCTTTGTTCCTGCGGATAGTAGGAAAGCTCCCATTGAAGCTGCCTGTCCCATACATATTGTAACAACATCAGGTTTAATATACTTCATAGTGTCATATATAGCTAATCCTGCTGTAACAACTCCACCAGGAGAGTTTATATACATATAAATATCTTTTTCAGGGTCTTCAGCTTCTAAGAATAATAACTGAGCAACTATAAGGTTTGCGATATGGTCATCTATAGGAAAACCTAAAAGTATTATTCTATCCTTTAAAAGTCTTGAATATATATCATATGCCCTTTCACCTCTAGGTGTCTGCTCTATAACAATAGGAACTAATTGATTAACAATTTTTTCTATATCCATTAAATTTTCCTCCAAATTTTTTTACTTTATAATTGATTAATAAATCATTATAAATCAATATGAAGTTGAAAACATAAGATAGCTAATAGAAAGATAATAATAAACAAATTCCTTATAAGAAGAGGTAAGGTAAAAATGAAGAAACTACCGATAGGAATACAGACATTTAGAGAGATAAGAGAAAATAATTATATATATATAGACAAAACAAAGGAAGCATTGAATTTAATTAACAATTATAAATATGTTTTCCTCTCTAGACCCCGTAGATTTGGAAAATCTTTGTTTTTAGACACTTTAAGAGAAATTTTTAAAGGAAATAAAGAACTATTCAAAGGCTTGTATATCTACGATAAATATGACTTTAAACCTCACCCTGTCATTAAAATCAGCTGGGCTGGTGATTTTAAAACTTTAGAGAGCACTAAAGAAGTAGCATTAAACGTATTTAGAGAAAATCAAGAAAGTTTAGAAATAGAATGTCAGAATAAAGAAACACCTTCTGTCTGCTTTAGAGAGCTTATTAGAAAATCTTATAATAAATATAAAGAAAAGGTTGTAATTTTGATAGATGAATATGATAAGCCAATATTAGATAATTTAGAGAGAGAAAATCTAGATGTAGCAAAACAGAATAGGGAATTTTTAAGGGGATTATACACAGTAATAAAGGACAGTGATGAGTATATCAGATTTGCCTTTTTAACAGGTGTAAGTAGGTTTTCCAAAGTTTCAATATTTAGTGGTTTAAATAATCTAGTAGATATATCGTTAAATCCGAGGTTTTCAGAAATATGTGGATTTACCCATGAAAATTTAGAGATTGATTTTAGGGAGTTTTTTGAAGGAGTAGATTTAGAGGAAATTAGGAAATGGTATAATGGCTATAACTTTTTAGGGAAAAATAAACTATATAATCCATTTGATATTTTGTTATTCATAGATAGTGGATATACATTTAGCAATTACTGGTTTCAGACAGGAACACCTAGCTTTTTAGTAAAACTGTTAAAGGATAGAGGATACAATTTATTAGAATTTGAGAATATGGAGGTAAATGAGAGTATACTAAACAGCTTTGATATAGAGGATATAGAAATAGAAACAATAATGTTTCAAGCTGGTTATTTGACTATTAGGGAAATAAAACAAATAGGTGTAAGGAAGAAGTATATTTTAAATTATCCAAATTTAGAAGTTAGAATAAGTTTTAATGATTATTTATTAACTTATTTATCAAAATATATCTCTATCAAAGAAAAAAAACCAAGATAATCTATATTTAGTTTTAGAAAAAGCACAACTGAATGAATTAGAAAAAGTGTTAACAAGCGTATACGCATCTGTGCCATATCATTATTTTGTGAATAGCAAGATTAATGAGTATGAGAGTTATTATGCGGTAGTGTTATATATGTATTTAGCTGGAACAGGTATAGATGTGATAGTTGAAGATAACACGAGTAAAGGAAGGATAGATTTAGTAGCGATAGTGTTAGATAAAGTGTATATATTTGAGTTAAAACTGAATGGAGAAGCGATAGAACAGATAAAGGAAAAAAGATATTATGAGAAGTATCTAAACTATCCAGAAGTATATATCATCGGATTAGAGTTTGATAAAGAAGATAAAAATATTAAAAAAGTTAACTGGAAAAAAATTAAATAAACCATTAGATTGCATTGAATATTTAGTTAGAAATAGATTGAGATTACTAACTCTTCAACAGAATACTTTTCCCAGTTTTTAATTTAAATTTTTTGCTTTATTTTATAAAATAATTACTTTAGTTTATTAGGATTGATAAGCTATGAAAACTTTAGAAATTTTTGTTTTATCTTTATTTTTTATTAGTTTTTTATATGCTCAAGAGTTTATATTTAGTGTTGATGGAAAAGTAATACCGTCTAATCTTATTTCAAAGAATAGTATAGGTGATATTAATCTTAAGGATGAGCTGAAGGATATTAGTGAGGAAGAGGAAGAAAAACTTGATAACAAGTTGTTGAAATCTAATACATTTAGGATTTTGTTTGTTGGGGATAGTATGGTTGAAGCTATAAAGGGACCATCTAGAAATATATGTAATGAAAAAAGATTTGAATGTGATTACCTATTTAAAAGGGGTTTAAGAACCGATGCTTGGATACATAACGGTTGGTATAGTGTAAGTCTAATTTTAAAGATAGCTGACTTTAAGCCAAATATTATAGTTATATCCTCTGGAACAAATGATATTTATAATAGAGAAACTCCTAATCAAATTTATAAAGACTTTATGAATATCGTTAGATTGATAGATGATGTTTCTAAAAATATTGATATATCTCCAAAGATTGTTATAGTTGCCCCTCCAATTCCAAATGATAAAAATCTTAATAGAGTTTTAAAGGAAAGATTTTCTAATATGAAAAATATATTTGTGATACAGTCAAAAAATCTTCACCTAAAACTCTGGGATGGAATACATCCCAATGCAAACAGTAGCAAAATTTGGGCAAAAAAGATAATAAATTTTATAGAAAAGGTTAGTAAAAACTGAAAATGATAAATAAGAGACAGTTTGTCATACTTATCTTACTGCTCTTACTTCCTTGGTTAAATGTCCTTTACTCTCTATATGCAGATAATTCCTCAATATCAGATATTATTCCGACAAATAAATGTGTTGAGTTAGTTAAAATCAAATATAATAAAGAAAAACTTTTTGCTAAAAAAACTAACCCCTCTATAAAGATTATAGAGAATGATATTCCAAAGGTAGAAGAAAAGGAAGGAGAAAAAGAAGAAAGTATTCCAGCAGAAAAGGTAGAAAAAAATAATCTAAAGGAGAAGAAACCTTTAAAAAAGCTTCTTATAGTTGGTGATTCTTTAGGAGAAGGGTTATACCTCGCCTATTATAAAAAGATAAAGAGAGAAAAAAGATGTTTAAAAGTTAAATTTTTTGTTAAACATTCAACTACAACTAGAAACTGGATGAGAAATGAGAGATTTTTAAAAGAGTTAGCTTCTAAAAAGTATGATACAGTTCTAGTTGTTTTGGGAGCAAACGAGTTCGCCACTGACAAAGCTAGTCTTTACTACAATATAAACAAATTCTTAATTAAACTAAAAAAAGTTAATCCTGATATACAGATTTTTTGGGTAGTTCCACCTGTTCCCAACAAAAACTTAAGAAAGTATGTTGAAGAGTGTTTAGGTGAAAATTACACTATAGCTATAGATGACTTTTTAAAAGAAATACCACTTTCCAGAGATAATATTCATCCAGACATAAAGAGGGAAGGATACACAAAACTTTGGCATATAGTTTTAAATAAATTGACGGAGTATAGGGAGATAAATTGCCTGAAGTAATTGATAGTTGTTTACAACATTTAAAAATAGGATACTTTCTATTTTTATTAATTTTACCATTACTATTTATAACAAGTTTTTTAGTTTCTAAGATTAATCTTAAGGCATATAAGATTTATCAACTGTTAATAGGAATTATTTATTATTTCCTTCTATTAGAGGGAAAGTTAAAACCTTTTATTCTGTTTATTCTCTTAATTTTAATGAACATAATAATTCTGTATATACTTAAGTTTAGTAAACATAAGAACATATACTTTTTAAAATTTAAAGCTGATAAATTCTTCTTTATACTGGCAATATTTTTAAATCTACTACCTCTAATCTTTATGAAAGATTACATAGCATTAATAAAGTTTGAACCTAACTATTTTATACAGATAATAGGCTTATCTTACTTTGTCTTAAACTCAATTTCTATGTTTGTTGATTATTATGAAGATAAATTTGAAGAATTTTCTATTTTAGATATAGCTGTTTACTCTATATACTTTCCAAAAATATTTGCAGGTCCCTTAGTCAGATTTAAAGATTTTATAGATGAGCTTAACAATAACTATAAAAATAAAAGTTTTTCAACTTTAAACTTTGGCTTATTCTTAATCAGTATTGGAATTGTAAAAAAGTGGCTAGCAGATTATATATTTCAGTATGCTTCAAGTGTAATTAACAATCCTTTAGGATATTCAGGAGAACAGTTATTTATAACCATATATATATACACACTTTATATATTTTTAGACTTTTCAGGATATACAGACATAGCTAGGGGAACATCTTCAATTATGGGGATAAATTTACCGGAAAACTTTAGGTCTCCATATCTTGCAAAAAATTTAAGGGACTTTTGGAGAAGATGGCATATCACACTTTATGAGTGGATTAGAGATTATATCTACATTAAGCTTTTAGGTGGAAATAGAAAGGGAACAGTTAGAACTTATATAAATATACTTATAGCCTTTACTTTAAGCGGAATTTGGCACGGAAACTATATTAATTATGTAATTTGGGGATTTTTTCACGGACTAGGAGTTATTTTAAGTAGATTTTATAAAGGAAAAAGTCTTATAGAGGTTATTACTGGTTGGTTTATCACATTTAATACAGTGGCTACTCTGTGGATTATATTTGCTATCACAGACTTAAATAAAATAATCCTTTACTTTCAAAACCTTATTCTAAATTTTAGTTTTAAAGGGATAGGAGCGTTTATTGTAGGTAGATACGATATAGTTATCGTTATGCTTATAGGTTATACAATTGCATTTACAGATTGGAAAGTAAAAGATGTAATATCAAATTTAGAAGATGAAAAAGTATTTGTAATTTTTAACTTTGCAATGTATATATTCGCTTTAATACTACTGAACAACAAAGTAGCAGTTTCTCCATTCCTGTATGAAAGCTTTTAGGTTTAGGTCTTTTCAAACACTGTTTTATTTTTTTTGCAGTTATGATAATATTTTTAAAATCTAAATCATTATAAATATAAAGAGTTTCTTACAAAGCCATAAGTGGAGGAAGTAATGGAGCTACTAGGGGTTATTGTTGGAATATCGATTAAAGCATTAATTTTTATAATCGGAATGTTTCTAGGAGCTGCATATCTAACGTGGATAGAAAGAAAATTCGCGGGACATATACAACAGAGGCCGGGACCTTTACATGTTGGTTATCACGGTTTACTACAACCTATAGCAGATGCTTTAAAAGTTTTAACTAAAGAAGATTTGGTTCCTGACGGTGTTGATAAGTTTTTATTTTATCTAGCATCTTTAATGGCTTTCGTTCCTGCAATAATGATATTGGCAGTAGTTCCATTTGGAGAAGGGTTTAATTTATTTGGATTTGAAATAAAACCATACATAACAGATTTAAATATAGCATTAATATTAGCTTTAGCCTTTGGAAGTATATCAATATATGGAGTTATATTCGCAGGTTGGGCTTCAAACTCAAAATATCCAATGATTGGTGGATTAAGAAAGGCGGCAGTTCTAATTGGTTATGAAGTTGCTTTAGGTTTTGCTATGGTAGGTCCTGTAATGCAGGCAGGTTCTTTCTCATTAAAAGAGATAGTAGAAGCCCAATCTTCATATTGGTTTATAATCCCCAATATTTTAGGTTTTGTTGTTATTCTGTTTGCAATATTGGCAGAAACAGGTAGAACACCTTTTGACGTTCAGGAAGCTGAAGCAGAATTAGTATCAGGTTATAATACAGAATATACGGCAATGAAGTTTGGACTATTTCCACTTGCAGAATGGTATGTAGCTACCTTTGTTTTAAGTGCAATTACTGTAATTCTATTTTTCGGAGGATGGCAACCGTTTCCACTTTTAGGTTGGTTACCTATACCCTCAATAGTTTGGTTTTTCATAAAAGTGTTTGCATTATTTATGTTCTTCCTGTGGGTTCACTGGACATTACCAAGATACAGAGTTGACCAGATTACAGAGTTGGCTTGGAAAATAATGTTACCTCTAGCTTTGGCAAATATCTTTATAGTTGCATTATGGGTTATAGTGATAGGCTAAAGAAATGGCTGTAAAGGTTAAATATCTAGAAAGACCTCATCTTACGAATAAGGAAAGGATATTTTTTATAGATTTTATAAATGGAATGAAGATTACTATTAAAAACTTTTTCAGAAAAACCATTACGACAGCATACCCTTATGAAAAGTTAACACCACCTAAAAGATTTAGAGGAACACATGGGCATAGAGTTAAAGATGGTAAAGAACCACCTTCTTTTAAAGTTTTAGAAAAATTTTTAGAGATAAATGAAGGAGAGAGCCGTTGTGTCGCCTGTTATATGTGTCAACAGGCTTGCCCTGTTCCTGAATTGTTCAAAATAGAAGCAGAGCAACTACCTAACGGTAAGAAAAGATTAAAAAGATTTGATATGAACTTACTGAACTGTATGTATTGTGGATTATGCACCGAAGCCTGTCCTGTAGACTGTATAATTATGACAGATGAGTATGAAACTGCATCTTATACAAGGGCAAATTGTGTAATTCATTTAGATGATATGGTAGAAAGGGCAAAAGATTACGATAGAAGAAGGTATAACGAACCTGATAGAATTTGGATAGATGATACTGAAAGAAGTAAATTATGGGGGCAGATTAAATGGAGCAACAATTGACAGTATGGGCATTTTACACATTTTCAGCTTTAGCTGTTTTATCAGCCTTTGGTGTAGTGTTCTTTAAAAATATCATTTATGCAGTTTTATCTTTAATATCCACATTAATTATGGTTTCAGGTCTATTCTTTGCAATGGGTGCTGAGCTTATAGGTGGTTTACAGATACTAATCTATGCAGTAGCTATAGTTGTATTCTATGTTTTAGTAATATCTACAGTTCCTGAGTTTAAAGGGAATTCAGTTGACCCAGCATATATGTTAGTTTCATTACCTATCGGTTTTATTCTATTTTTAGAGTTGGCTTATGTTTCCATTTATGGAGCATGGCAGTCTAATGTTGGACTGTTTACAAATGAAGTAGTAAAAGAGGTTGGAAATATAAAGGCAGTTTCTACACTACTGTTTACTAAGTATCTATTCCCATTTGAAGTTGCATCATTAATCTTACTGGTTGCTATGATAGGAGCAATAGTTATAGGAAGAAAAAGCCATGTTATAGACGAAGAGGAGGCAAAATAAGATGATACCTTACGAATACTATGTGGCATTAAGCGGTTTATTAATGGTTTTAGGGTTGGTTGGTATCATAGTTAGAAGAAATCTTATAGCTATGCTTCTCTCAACAGAATTAATGTTGAATGCGGTAAATATAGCCTTCGTTGCTTTTGATATGAAGGTTGGAGATGTAAGCGGTCAGGTATTTGTGTTCTTTATCTTAACTATAGCGGCGGCTGAAGCAGCAGTAGGATTAGGTTTAATAATGGCTATTTACAGATTGAAAAAAGATGTTAACACAAACACAATTACAGAATTAAAACTATAAGAAGAGGAGAGCTATGGAGTATTTATGGATTATTCCATTTTCACCACTGATAGCATTCATCATAATAGGCTTATTTGGATATAAGTTTTTAAGGGAGCCTTTAGCAGGTATAGTTGCAGTCATAGGTGTTGCTATATCTGCAATAGCATCAGTTATAGGATTTATAAATGTAGCACAAACTCAAGGACACTACGATTTAAAATTATTTACTTGGATGCCTTTAGGGGATTATGAAATATCAGTTAGTATCCTTTGGGACCCGTTATCTGCTTTAATGACCTGTGTAGTTACAGTAATATCTACATTTATCTTTATATTTGCTACAGGTTATATGAGAGGGGAACCTTCCTATCCTAGATTTTTTGCTTATCTATCATTATTTGTCTTTATGATGTTAATGCTCACATTATCTGATAACCTTGTTCAACTGTTCTTTGGATGGGAAGGTGTTGGTTTAGCATCGTATTTATTAATTGGTTTCTATCATCATAAAAACTCTGCGGCAGATGCGGCTTTTGAATCATTTATAACTAACAGGGTTGGGGATTGGTTATTCTTAACTGGAGTTTTATTGGCATTTGTAACTTTCGGAACGTTAGATTATCTAGATATGTTCAACAAAATTCCAGAAGTTGATTTCTGGATAATTACAGCTATAGCTCTACTCCTATTCGGTGGAGCGGTAGGTAAATCAGCTCAGCTAGGTTTACATATATGGTTGCCTAACGCAATGGAAGGTCCTACTCCAGTTTCAGCGTTAATTCACGCTGCTACTATGGTTGCGGCTGGGGTTTATATGGTAGCTAGGTTGATGCCAATATTTGCTTCTTCAGATATAGCTCTGAATGTGGTGTTATTATTCGGAACAGCTTCAGCATTTGTTGCAGCAACAATTGGATTGGT
Organism: Persephonella sp.; assembly: GCA_003978565.1. Classification (GTDB taxonomy): domain Bacteria; phylum Aquificota; class Aquificia; order Aquificales; family Hydrogenothermaceae; genus QNZC01. The sequence continues at coordinate 29,859 of QNZC01000070.1, forward strand.
TCAAAACGATATAAAGAGAGTTATCGCTTACTCTACAATGTCTCAGCTTGGTTATATGTTTGCCGCTGAAGGATTAGGATTATTTGGTGAGGGAATGTTCCATTTAGCTTCTCACGCAGTATTTAAAGCTCTCCTTTTCTTATCAGCTGGTAGTGTTTTAATAGGAGTTCACCATATACTAAACATTCAAAAATTAGGACAGTTAAGAAAATATATGCCTATTACTGCATTTACATTCCTAATAGGTGCTTTAGCATTATCAGGAATACCTCCTTTTGCAGGATTTTTCTCCAAAGATGCAATAATAGAAGGTGCATATGAGATAAATAAATTAGTCTGGTTCTTCCTCTGGGGTGGTGCATTCTTAACAGCATTCTACACATTCAGACTTTACTTCCTTGTGTTTGAAAATGGGGATAGACTTGACCCACATGTTAAAAAGCATGTTCACGAAAGTCCGATAAATATGACAATTCCATTGATTGTGTTGGCTACAGGTGCAGTTGTTTTAGGTTTCTTCCAAAGCTTCTTTAGAGACTTCTTAAAGCCATCTTTAGACCCTAATCATATGGCTTTCTTATCAGAGGAAACAAGGCTTGTTGTTGAAGAGGGATTAGCTAGAGCTCATCATGTCCATATTGCAGAAAATGCATTCCACTTCTTAATACACTCTTTAACTTCACCATTGGGATTACTTGCTCTATTTACAGCTATAGGTGGTATATTCTTAGCATTCCTAGCATACCAAGTAAAAGTTATAGATGTTAAACAGATAACAAGAGACTTTAAACCTATATATCTGTTCCTCTATAACAGATGGTATTTTGACTTTATATACTATGCGATATTTGTATATGGATACTACAAGTTCTCTAAAATCCTTTGGTGGATTGGTGATAAGTTCATAATTGATGGTATAGTTGATGGTTCTGCTAAAGTATCAGTTGGAACAGGTGGAGTTTTAAGACTTTTACAATCAGGAAGAATAAACACTTATGTTTTACAGTTGGCAGTTGGAATAATGATATTTTTAGGAATATTCTTACTCTTTATTTAGGGGGCTGAAAGATGGTAGATGTGTTAAATCCAGTGTTTATGGAGGCAAGCTTTCCGGTAATAACAACAAGTGTAATACTGCCTTTAATAGCGGCTTTAATTGTTTTAGTATCTCCTGAAAAATTAGCTAAACCTGTAAGTATTATCTTTTCAGGTATAGTCTTTTTAATAACAACATATATGTTATTTGCTTACGACCCTTCAGGTTATAAAATTCAATTTTATGAAAAATATGAATGGATACCTGCTTTAGGTGTAAATTACGAGGTTGGAGTTGATGCTTTAAGCTTAACTATGGTTTGGCTTACAGGATTAGCTTTCTTTATCTCATTTATATGGTCTGTAAACATAAAAAAGAGAATTAAGGAATACTTTATAGCTTTCCTAGTTTTAGAAGCAGCTTGTATAGGGGTTTTTGTGGCTTGGGATTTAGTATGGTTTTATATATTCTGGGAAGCAATGCTTATACCTATGTTCCTTATAATAGGTATTTGGGGATATGCTGAAAGAATATATGCGGCTACAAAGTTCTTTATATATACTTTCTTTGGTTCTCTCTTTTTACTAATCGGTGTAATTGGAATGTATATATACCAGTTCTTCAATTATGATGTTTTATCTACAAGCTACTTTGATTTAGTAAAAATAAATCTTCCATACAATTTAGAATTAATATTCTTCCTTCTTTTAGCTCTTGGATTTGCTATTAAGGTGCCTATGTGGCCGTTCCACACTTGGTTGCCTGCGGCTCACGTTCAAGCTCCAACTGCTGGGTCAGTAATACTTGCGGCAGTTCTGTTAAAAATGGGAACTTATGGTTTTGTTAGATTTTCTTTACCTTGGTTCCCGGAAGCATCAAAATACTTTGCACCTGTTTTATTTGCATTAGGGGTTATAGCTATTATTTACACTGCAATGATGGCTATAGCTCAAACACATATTAAGAGAATAATTGCTTACTCTTCAGTTTCACATATGGGTTTCGTGACTATTGGAACCTTTGCATTAAATATGGAAGGAATAAATGGTTCTATCATAACTATGATTTCACACGGTTTTACTTCAGCAGCATTATTCTTAGCGGCAGGATACATATATGAAAGAATTCATTCATATGAGCTTAAAGATTTAGGTGGACTTGCTAGATTTATGCCTGTCTTCGCAACATTATTTATGATTTCAGCGATGGCATCTGCAGGTTTACCAGGATTATCAGGTTTTGTAGGTGAGTTTTTATGTTTACTTGGAACATTTAAAGTTAGCATTTTAACTGCTGTTTTAGCAGGTTTAAGCTTAATCGTTGGAGCTGGTTATACTTTATGGCTCTATCACAAAACAATGTTTAAAGAAAGTTTACTTTCTGCAGAGAGAATAGAAAAATGGGAAAAATTAAAAGATATGAATACAACTGAACTTTTATCATTTGTTCCACTTGTTATAATGATGTTCGTTTTAGGAATATATCCTACTTGGTGGATAAAACTAATAGAAAATACTTCAGCGGCTATACTGTCTAAGTTTGTAGGAATGTAGTTTTTCTCTTTCCCCTTTTAAATTTTTTTATTTTATTAATCTATAAATCTTTTTTAGTTTATTCAAAGCTTAAATAATCTTTTATCAATAAACCCTTCCACTAATTTTATATCTTCATAGATTAAAAAATCAGACTTTAATTTCCAGACAAATTTCCCTTTTAAAAATATAATCTTTAAATTTAATCTAAGCTAAAATCCTTTTAACTTAATAAAAACTTTACATATATACTTTATAATTTATTAAAAAGGGAGGAGTAAGTAATGGAACAAAAAAAGACAAAAATTGTGGCTACACTGGGACCAGCTACGGACAAAGAGGAAATAATTAAAGAGCTAATAATAAATGGAGTTGATGTATTTAGGCTCAATTTCTCACATGGAGACCATAAAACACATAAAGAAAATATACAGAAAATTAGGAAGGTTTCTGAAGAAGTAGGTAAACCAGTAGCTATTCTACAGGATTTATCAGGACCTAAAATAAGATTAGGTTTAGTTGAAGAACCTATCTATGTCCATTATGGGGATAAAATTGTTTTAACAAAGGAAGAAGTTGTCGGTAATAAAGAAGATAAAGTATTGAGCCTAAACTATCCGGAGGTTTTAGACCAGTTAAAAGTAGGAGATTTAATATACATAGCTGATGGATTAATTAGACTTGAAGTTATAGAAAAAAATTATGATGGAATTGTTGCGAAGGTTATTGTAGGTGGAGTTATCTCTTCAAGGAAGGGAGTTAATTTCCCAAGTGCAAAGATAAATATATCATCTATAACTGAAAAGGATATAAAAGATATAAAATTTGCTGTAGATAATGAGATAGATATTATAGCTTTATCATTTGTAAAAACTGCAGAGGATATAAAAAGAGCTAAAGAAATAATAAAAGATTTTGGAGGAGACCAGCCCTTATTTGCCAAAATAGAAAAACATGAGGCTATTGAGAATATAGATGAAATTATTGCCAATGGGGATGGTATTATGGTAGCCCGTGGAGATTTAGGAGTTGAAATAGATATAGAAAAAGTTCCTATTATTCAAAAGGAAATTATAAATAAATGTAATACTGCAGGTAAGCCTGTAATAACAGCAACACAGATGTTAACTTCTATGATTTCATCTCCTAGACCAACAAGAGCTGAAGTTTCAGACATAGCTAATGCAGTCTTAGATGGAACAGATGCGGTAATGCTTTCTGATGAAACAACTGTTGGGAAGTATCCTATAGAAGCTATAAAAGTAATGAGAAAGACTATTTTAGAGGCAGAAAAAGTTTATTCCTATCATAGGAGATATGATGTTTTAGGTGATAGAACATTGTCAATAGCTTATTCAAGTAGTGAACTGTCAGAAAAGATAGAAGCAAGTGCAATTGCCACATTTACAAAAAGTGGAAAAACAGCTAGGAATGTTTCTAAATTCCGTCCAAAAGCTCCAATATTAGCTATAACACATGATATAAAAACTTTAAGAAGATTAAATATAGTTTGGGGAGTTATACCTTATATGGTAATAGAGGACGAATTCTTATCAGATAAACTTTTATGTAGATTTGTAAATAAGGCATATGCAAAAGATTTTGATAAGGATAAAGATTGTATAGTGGCATTAGTTGGATTTGTAGGTGGTATAACTGGCTCAACAAGTATAATAAGAGTGTTAGGAAGTGATGATATTAACTTTATGTTATCTGCCGATTGCAAATAATTTTATATGAGTATATTCAATGAATTTAGCTATTCTTTAGGATTAAACTTATATCTAGAAATTATAAGGAATATAAAGAGGAAAAGATGGCTAATATATCCTTTAATTTTTCTAACTGCACCCATATTTATTTTAAAGACAGTTCATGTAAACTTTGTGTAGATATATGCCCTATAGAAAACACAGTTATTTCTGAAGATTATAAAATTATTTTTAATCCTGAAAACTGTGTTAGTTGTGGTGGTTGTTCCAATGTCTGTCCAACAGGAGCATTTAATCTGAATAGTTATTCTATTTCTGATTTGATTAACAAAAAATTAAGCTCCGATGAAGATTTTATAAGTTGTAAAAGAGACTTACCCTGTCTAATAGCATTAAATCCACAAGACTTAATAACATTAGTTTTAAAACTTGAAAAAGATATAACTTTAGACATAGGACATTGTAAAGAATGTTTTATAGGAAAGCTAAAAGATAAGATATTAGAAATTGTTAATGAGGCTAACTACTTTTTAAAGAGTTTAGGAATTGAAAATATAATAAAAGTTGAAGAATTAAATATTCCTGAAAAGAAAGAAGATAAAAATAAGAGAAGAGATTTTCTTAAAAGGTTTGGAAAGTTAGGGGCAGGTTTAGTTTTTTGGGCTGCAGTTCCAAATATCGTTAAAGATGAAGAGGAAAAGGAGGAAAAACAAAAAAATATTGTTGAAGAGAAGATTTTACCTGATAAGAGAATAAACTTACTTAATACATTAAAGGAAAAAGAGTTAGATTTAGAAAACAGATATATAGAAGTTGGTAAGATAAGTTTTACTTCTGATAAATGGATAGATTTTCAAAAATGCACTAACTGTTCTGTATGTTATAAAGTCTGTCCAACTGGAGCCTTAAAGGGAGTTGATGGTGGATTAAAAATACAGTTTGAACCATCCTTGTGTGTAAAATGTAGAGTTTGCCATGAGGTATGTCCTGAAGACTGTTTATATCTAGAAGATAGATTAAATCTTAAAGATTTTGTTTATGGAAGGAAAATTCTAGCGGAACATATAATGATACAGTGTGAAGAATGTTTAATACCATTCTCTTACAAGGGAGACACAACTATCTGTCCCAGATGTAGAGAGCTTGAAGATGAAATAAGAGAGTTATTTCGAATGGAAAAGTAAAATTTCATAATAAGTTTTCTTGGGAGACAAAGTATGAAAGTAGTAATTATAGGAGGAGGTTTAGGTGGATTAATGGCGGGAGCCTTACTATCTAAAGAAGGATTTAAAGTCCTTCTGTTGGAGCAACATTCAATAGTTGGAGGCTGTGCCACAGTTTTTAAAAGGGGAAGTTTCAACTTTGAGGTTTCACTTCACGAAATAGATGGAGTTTTTTCCAATCCTATTTTAGTTGAAGCTTTTGAGTATTTAGATGTTTACAAAAACATTGAATTCATTAAAATTCCAAATTTTTTTGAAGTTAAATTTAAAGATGATACTTTTTTAATGCCTAACAATCTAGAAGAGGTTAAGTATAAACTTACAAAAAAGTTTCCTGAAGAGAAGAAAGGTATAGAAAGATATTTTAATATTATAGATAAAATATATGTGGAATTTTCCAGATTACTAAAATCCAGCAAAATAAATTGGATATTTTTTCCTATAAAATTTACAAATATAACAATTTTCAAGGGAAAAACAGTTTCAGATGTTTTTGACAAACTTTTTAAGTCAGAAAAACTGAAGATAATTCTTAATTCAAATTTAGGATATTATAACGATAGTGTAGAAAACTTATCATTTTTACTACATGCAGTTGCTCAAAACTCATACTACAAATACGGAGGATACTATATAAAAGGTGGTAGTTATTCGTTAAGTAATTATCTAGCTACTGTTATAAAATCCAACGGTGGAAAGGTTTTTACAAGGGCTACTGTTATAAAGTGTGAGAAAGATAAAGTTATATTTAAAATAGGTAGAAATATATACTCTGAATATACAGATTTATTCGTATCTAACTTATCTCCAGAGGATACATACAAACTTTTTAATATTGATTATAGAGGAAGAAAAGAGCTATCTTTGTCCCTTTTAACCATCTATATAGGATTTAAAGAAAGCTTAAAGAAACTGTATGGCAAAAGGGCATATTCTACATTCTTTCTAGAAAATGTGGAAAATTATAAAAATTTTTTTGATGAAGATATTTTTAAAAGAAGTTTTGTTTTCGTTGATTATTCTCAAATAAATTCTGGTTTAACATCAAAGGATAAATCAGTTGGCACAATAACGACTGTAGATTATATAGATAGCTGGAAAAACCTAAATAGAAAAGAGTATATAGATAGAAAGAAGGAAGTTTCTAAAAAGTTTATAGAGAGATTGGAAAAATACTATCCTAATATTACTAACTACATTGAGCTAGTTGAAGTTGGAACACCTAAAACTATAGAGAAATATATAAAAACACCAAAAGGTGTGGTATACGGCTATAAACCAACTCCAAAACAGTTTTTTAAGGAACCAGAAGTTAAATCTAAACTGGTTGATAATTTATACTTTGTAGGTCAATGGGTGATTTCCGGAGGTTTTTCTCCATCCATAATGAGCGGTATTTTAGCATTTAAGAAGATAAAATCTGAAAAAATCCACTAAACAACTGTTATAATTTACACAAACTATAATTTTTTTATGGAGAATAAATTGAAAGTATCTATTGTGATAACTGGAACTGAATTTACTTATGGGATAAAGGAAGAAAAAAACAGTAGATATATAGCTAGGAAATGTTTAGAAAAAGGTTTAGATGTTAACGGTATAGGAATAGTAGGAGATAATTTATACAACATTCAATATTATTTAAAGATGGCTTTAGACAAATCGGATATAGTTATTTTATCCGGTGGATTGGGAGCTACAACAGACGATAAAAGCAGGGAAGCTATTTCTGAAGCGATAGGAGTTCCTCTAATATATCATAAGGAATGGTTAGAAAAATTAAAAAAATACTATAGAGAACAGGAAAGGGAAATAACTGATGAACTAAAAAGTATGGCAAAAATTCCATATGGAGCTGTTATTATTGAAAATCCTGTAGGAAGGGCAGTAGGTTTTATAAAGGTTTTAGATGATGTGAATAAAGTTATTATAGCTTTACCCGGTGTTCCTTCTGAAATGAAACCGATGTTAGATATAGCCTTTTCAAAACTTGGTTTAAAGGAAGATAAGAGAAAAATATTAATTATTAGAACATTTGGTTTAACAGAAACTGAAGTAGATAAAACTTTAAAGGATAGTTATATAAATGATTACACTTTAAATTCATCTCCTAAAGGAGTTGATATATTTATTACAGATAATATGGAAGAAAATTTAAAACTTAAGGAAAAGCTCTTAAAGAAAACTTTAGGAAAGTATATATATGCCCTTGATGATACTGAAATGGAAGAGGTTGTTGGCAGATTACTAAAGGAAAATAATTTAAAGATTTCTACAGCTGAATCATCTACAGGTGGATTAATAGCATCAAGAATTATAAATGTTCCCGGTTCCTCTGAATATATGGAAGGGGGCATAATTGCATACTCTAATGAAATAAAAGAAAAAATACTAAATGTAAAAAGAGAAACATTAGAAAAGTTTGGAGCTGTAAGTGAAGAAACTGCAATGGAGATGGTTTTAGGAGTTCAAAAGTTATTCTCTACAGATATAGCTATAAGTGATACAGGAATAGCAGGTCCAACTGGGGAGACACAAACAAAGCCTTTAGGTTTACATTATATAGGTTTTTACAATAGAGGAAATTTAAAGATACATAAGGTTATATATAAAAATGAAAGAAATAATACTAGACTATTTATATCTCAGTATGCATTAAATTTAGTTAGACTGGCTCTATTATAAATTTCAATTATTTCCTACTCTATATTATTACTGAATTTATAGAAGATTATAGATTAGAATAAAGCTTTTCTAAAATTCTAGATATTTAAAGAAGATTAAAAATAAAAAAAAGGAAAAGGAAAGAGGAAGTTAATTAGTGGATATTCTTCCATATTTTTTTCTTCCAAGCAAAAGTTAAACCTACCATTACAGCTAAATAAGCTAAAACAAGTAAACCAACTTTCTGTCTTTGTTCTTTGTGAGGGTCAGATATTTCATCTAAATAAGCTAAAGCTTTTTCTTGAGCTTCTTGGCTTAAACCAACTCTAGGCATTCCAGTTCCCGGTATGATTGCTTGAGGTTTATTTATAAATGCATCTAGATATTCTTCTCCTTTTGCCTTGTAGATAACAGATAAATCTGGAGGAACTTTTCCTAAATACTTCTTCATAGTATCAGCTGGAGAAACTGCACTAATCTTTTGATATTTGATAGAGTGGCATCTTACACAACCTTCTTTAACAACATCTTCACCTGTAATGTTCTTTTTAGCTATAGATTTTAGATAAGCTACTATATCCATTATCTGTTGGTCATTTAATCCTAAAGCAGGCATAGAGAATTTAGGATTTTCTGTAGCTTTTTGAGGATTTTTTAAGAAGTTGTATAGATACTTTTCATCTAATATTCCCCCTATGTTAGATAAATCTGGAGGAACTACTCCAAATGATTGAGCTGCCGCTTGAGAAGGCATAGGAGCATTTATTCCTTCTTTCTTTAAACTATGGCAGGATACACAGAAAGCTTTTACTGTTTCTTTTCCAGCTTCAGCATTCCCCTTTACACCTGATGGTAAAGGGTCTAAATCGGAAAATTTAAAATCTGGAAGATTATACTTCTTTATGGCCTCTTCAACATGTTTATGCATTATACTGTGAGCCAATGGTTCTATCCCCCAATAACCAATAAGAACTAATACCACTATTATTGCTAATATTTTCAACTCTTTCATCTTCCTCTACCTCCCAGTCCTTTCAACTTGACTTTTTTCTATTTTGGAAATTATTGGCAGTGCTATAAAGAATAAGAAGAATACTATACTACCTACAAATCCCAACCATGCATACAATCCTGTTGGAGGTAATTTACCAAGTATTGTTAAGAATAGGAAATCTGCTATGAATATCCAGAAAGCTATTTTATATAAAGGTCTACGTTTACCACTAACTATAGGAGATGTATCTAACCAAGGCATAAATAGGATTATAAACATTGATGCAACAAATGCTATTAATCCTAAATTTTGACTAAAGAAGAAACCTCTTAAAACTTCGTAGAATGCTAAAAAATACCATTCAGGATATATGTGTGGTGGAGTTTGTAAATAGTCAGCAGGTTGGAAGTTAATTGGGTCCATTGCAAAGCTATAGTTGAAGAATACTAAATAGAAGAAGAATAGTAAGAATACTGACATTACAAAATATTCTTTTGCCATAAATACAGGCCAGAAAGGAATACCCTTAACTTTCTTCTCTTCTTTAGTCATAGGGATACCATCTTCATTGTTAGAACCTACAATTCTAACTGCGTATAGGTGAACAGCGGTAACCACTATTAGTAGTAATGGTAAAAATACTACATGTAACGCGAAAAATCTTGTTAATGTTGCATCTGCAACGATATAGTTCCCTCTAATCCATATAACTAAGTCAGGTCCTATAAATGGTATCTTTTCAAATAGTGTTGTAATTGTTTGTGCCGCCCAGTAAGACATCTGTCCCCAAGGTAATAGATAACCTGTGAAAGCAGTTGCCGACATAAGAACGAATAGTAAAAATCCAGTTATCCAAACTACTTCCCTTGGAGCTTTGTAAGAACCGTAATACATTCCTCTAGCAATGTGTATAAATAAGACTAAGAACATTATTGATGCTGCCACTGCGTGTGTATGTCTGAAAACCCAACCAAAAGCAACATCCATCATTATAGTTTTGTTAACACTGTCAAAAGCTAATTCTGCATCTGGTTTGTAATACATCAATAGGAATATTCCACTAACGACAAGGATTGCAAAAACTAGCATTGTTAAAACACCAAAACTCCATAGGAAGTTTATATTCTTTGGGAGATAGTATTCGGACATCATAATACGCCATAAAGCATCAACTGCTAATCTCCTATCTAACCAATTCATAAATCCACCTTTTTTCTCCATTCTTCCTTTCCTCCTTTATTAACCTTGTCCTATTAATTTTTTATATTCTGGACCTTCTTCACCGATTACTATAGTTTTACCTTCCAGTTTAAAAGGTGGTATGTCCAATGGTCTTGGAGGTGGTCCAAATATGTTTACACCGCAAGCGTTATACTCTCCTCCATGGCAAGGACAGTGCCATATCTTTTTATCAGCTTCCCAGTTTGGAATACATCCCAGGTGTGTGCATATTCCAAGAACGACAGTGTATTCACCGGCAATAGTTCTATTATCACACTTTTCCATATCTGAGGTTTTTCTTAAAACGAAAACAGGTTTACCTCTCCAAGATACAACTTTCAGTTCACCCGGTTTAACCTTAGATAAATCAAATTTTGTGGTTGCTTGAGCTTTTACCTCCGGTAAAGGCTCCCAAGTTTTATACATTGCATACAACACACCTACTGCACCTACAGCTGCCCATCCTCCCATTGCATAAAGGAGGAAGTCCCTTCTACTCATTTTGTTATCTGCCATTTCCTAACCTCCAAACTTTATAGTTTTTAATAATAGTAAGTATAATCTAACTAACTGATTAAAACCATATTAATTTAAAATAATTTTCGTTATTTATTATCTAATAGTTAAATTTTTGTTTTACTATCTCCCATAACGCTATGGCACCTGCTGAAGATACATTTAAAGAGGTTATTTTACCTTTCATTGGGATTGTTGCAATAATGTCAGAAGTTTCTAAAACTGACTTTGAAACTCCCTTTCCCTCTGAACCTAAAACCACAGCTAAAGGAAAAGGATATTTTAGTTTATGGATAGGTTTTCCTCCTTTCTCTACAGATACCACCCAACCTCCACTTTTTTTAAATTTGTTTAAAAACTGTTTTAAACTTCCAACTTTTGCTATTGGTAAATGGAAAACTGCCCCTGTTGAAGCCTTAACAACAACTTCATTTATAGGTGAGCTCCTTTCTCTGGGAATTACAACTCCGTTAATTCCTAATACTTCAGCTGTTCTGATAAGATTTCCAACATTTTGAGGGTCTGTTATATGGTCTAATATTAATAAGATACCTTCAGATGATATTATCTCTTCAATTAATCTATTTTCATCAATATACTTTACTGGACTTAATAGGGCTACAACTCCCTGAGTTTTCTTCGTTTTAGCTAATTCCTCTACTTTTTTTCTTGGAACCCGTTGAACTTTTATTCTTTTCTTTTCAGCTAACTTAATAAGCTCTCTGGGAAGATGTGTATCATGGGCTATTAATATTTTTTCTAAACTTCTATTAGATTTTAAAGCCTCTATTATAGGATTTCTTCCCCATATAATAAAAGTATTTTCTTCCTTTTTCTCCATTATCTTTTATCTATCATTAATGTTAAGAAAATGATAAAAAAACTTTTTTATTTAAGCAATAGTTTTATAATTTTTTTATTTAAACATATTTTTAAAAGGAGTGTTGTGAGATGTTAAATTTAGGAATAAAGACACTGGGGTTTCTGTTTAAAGCTGGTTTTAAAGCTAGTGGAAAAACATTAAAAATATTAGGTTTTTTTGGAAAGGTTCTATTTATAATATTCTTAGGAGCTTTAGCATTAGGGTTAGATGCTAACAGAGAAAATTTAAAGGATTTAGAGGGATAAAGAGATGAAGGATATAGATTTAAAAACAACAATACAGACTGTTTTGAGGAAGTATCCATTCACACAGAAATTTTTCCATTCAAAGAATATGTATTGTAATATTTGTGCCTGTAAGAAACATGAAACGTTATATATGGCGGCTGTAAACTACGGACATAACCCTGAAAAATTTTTAGAGGAACTGAAAGATTTTATAGGTAAACTACACACCGACTAAAGTCGGTGGCTTCTCAGGTAGGGTGCTACTTTGATATAGTCTTATCCCTGATAGGTGGTCACCTAAAGTGTGTTTTAAATCCTTTTTAAACTTTTTTGATTTAAAACACATCAGCAAGTATAGCTCTCATCTACAAGCACAGTTCTTATCCCATATTCACTTGCTTTATATTCTATCTGTTTTGATACTCTACCGTGTGGTAGTAAACTTAACATCTGGTCTACTATGCTTGATAGCTTACTTTCTTTGTTCTTGCTCTCTTGGAGCTTTCCTATTACTATGGTTGAAACATTATATTTCTTTGCAAGCTCTACTATTGGATTTGAAATCTTATGGCAAAAGTCTCTTATTAGGTTGTTTATCTTTTTTTGTATCCTATGGAGTATTTTGTCTACTCTACTTGTTGACAGCCCCTTTGTTTAACAGATTATCTCTCTTCTTTTGCCATTTTGCTAGTTTCTTTAGGTATTTCCTTAATATTGACTGTATCCCTTTTCCATCTACTATCTTTTTCTATCACAATCGTTGCAAAGTTTGATACTCCGTAGTCTATTGCTAATGCTTTATCTGTTTTTGGTTTAGGCTCTTCTATTTCTTTTTCGTATACTATGTTTAGTCTGTAAGTAATGTTTCCATATGCTTTGTATGGTGAAATTTGTATGTTTAGTATGTTTAACTGACTTAAGTCTAATCCTGTTTCTAGTGTAAGGTAGTTTATGTCTATGTTGTGTTTATCTTTCAAATGCTGTTTTAAATCTTTTGATATGGATAGTCTTATAGTATTTCCTTCTATCTTAAATCCTGTTTTATCGTATATTACTGGTCTGTGTGGTAGTGATTTTTTGTTGTATTTTGGTGGCTTTACTGGTGATGGATATTTTTCTGTATTTTGCAGATACTTAAAAAAGTTTTGCCAAGCTCTTGATAGCTCATCTAATATAATTTGTGCTGTTCTACTTTGTAAAGATTTTTTATGTATTGAGGTGTCTTTTAATTTATTGTATAGGTCAAACTTATTTGGTTTAGCCAGTTTGTTTTTTATAAGGTAGTTAGCTTCATTCCAAAGCCGTCCTGCGTGATAGGTTAAATAGCCTAATACTATTTGTGTTGTTTCATCTATATTGTTTAACTCTATTCTTAAGCTTCTTTTTACTTTCCTTGACATTCCTGTTCGCCTTTCGGCTCACTTAATTTAAAAATTGTCAATATACCTTTTGATTATATCTGCTGATACATTGCCTGCAGTTCCTTTAATCTTTCTTCAATTTTACCTTTTAGGACAGATTTTCTATATTTTGGTATCCAAACTATATGGTAAGCTGTTTGCCATTTTGAGTGCTTATTACTTTTTATTTCAACTATATTATTATGGTATGGTAAACTAACGAAAAAAAGCAAACCTTTTAAGTTAAAACGGAAAAGAAACGCTAAAAGAATTTACGGCTTACGCCGTTTCGCCTGTATCTATTTTCTAAAGAAAATGGTTTTAGGTGAAAAAATTTTTCTATAAATCTTCTTTCCTCATTTTATCTACGTATTCAATGCCTGTTTCCTTTAACTCTTTTAAAGCTCCTGCGGTAGAAAGAACCTTTTCTATTTTTTTTCTTTTGATATATTCTGATAAAGCCTCTTTTACTATTTCACTAAAATTATTGGAAATGCTTTTTGCTTCTTTATATAACTCTTCTGGTAAAGATATAGTTTTCTTAACCACTGCCATTGTAATACCTATTTATATTAATTACTTATTATGTCAAATGATAACCCATATAACCTATCTTGTTAATAAGGTGTTTCGCCTGTAAATGTTTAATTTCCACAATTACTATTAAAATATTTATAAATAATATTCAAAATAATTTGAAGTATTATTGAATAATGTGGAGGGGAATAAAAATGAAACAAGAAATCCTTAAACTTTATGAAAAGGAAGGTTTATTTAAAAACAGAATATGTCTTGAATGTAGAAAGAGTGGTAAAGAAAAAAATTACTATCCTTTAGGATTTTGGCAAGTAGGAAAACTTTTTGATAGGGAAAAAATAAGGATAATTTTTGCAGGAAAACCTCATAGAGGAAATTTAGATAGCAAAATAATTAAAGAAGAAAACTTTTTAGTAGCAGATGTTAACCAGATAGCAAATGATTTGTTCTTTAATAAGAACTGGCCTTATTGGTCATATACAAAAGAGATATTAAAGAAAGTATATAACACTGATGACAAAGGTGCATGGGACAGATTAGCTTTTACAAATGTTATAAAATGCAGTTTAGAGAGAAATGAACGCAATGATAATACACCTGACTATTTAAAACAATTTTGTTTGAAAGAATTCGGTATATTTTGGAAAGAAATACTATTATTAAAGCCAACCCATGTTGTTCTTTATTTGGGAAAACATTATGATGAATATATAAATAATGAAACTATAAAATCTTTTATACCTGCAGAAAAAATAGATGAAATAACTTCTAATGATTACTACATTCAGGTTGGTAAAAAAATATGTTGGTGGTGGCATAGAATTATTTACTTGTCAAATAAAGAAATAAATATATTAAGAGTGTGCCATCCAGAAAGGAAGAAAAAAGTAGATTTTACAAATGAAATAGTAAAATGGATTAATAAAACTTCATAATAGAGGAGGGAATGATGGCAAAGTATTTATTTTATAGGATGACTCATGACTCTGGATTTGCACCAAATCCGTTTTGGGGATATTTGACTTTAGTAGCATGTGCTCCTAACCATTCTGACCAAGCAAAAGGTTTGAAGGTGGGAGACTGGATAATAGGAGTTGAAGCTAAATCATTAGCAGAATGTAGGAAAAGGGTAGGACTTAATTCTGATGTGGAACAATCTTTAATTTATGTAGCAAAAATTGATGAGATACTTGGACTAGATGAATACTTTAAAGATAAAAGATTTGAGAATAAAAAAGTTAATAAAAAAGTGATGATTATAGAGAAAGAAGGGGAGACAATGTTTATTATATTGAAGATGGAAAATAGAAATGGTTAAGAGGCCATGATCATGAACCAGATGAATTGCGTAAGCTACCAGATGAAGAAGTTTTTTTTAAAACAGAAGATTTAAAAAATTTTTTAAAAGATGAGGACGCTAAAAGAAAATATGGGGTTATTTTACAGGATTTAAAAGGTAATAGAGTGTATATTTCAAAAGAATTCTTATAT
>QNZC01000033.1 GCA_003978565.1 Persephonella sp.
AAATTTTTATCTTCTAAATCTTCCTTTTTAATCCTTGATGAGCCTACTATTCATCTAGATGAACAGAGAAAAAATGAGCTTGTTAATCTTCTAATAAAGCTTAAAAATGATGGTTTTATAAAACAGTTAATAATTGTAAGTCATGATACTGAGATAGAGGATACTGCAGATACTATTTATTACATAAGAAATGGAAGAGTTGAGGAAGTAGTTTATTAAGGTATAAAGTTTACTTAAAAACTTGTTGAAGCTATGATAAAAGGAAAAGATAACAATTAATATTGAATGATTAATATTGAATAAGAAAATTTGTAGTGTTATATTTTATGTATTAGTTTACACAATAAGAGGTGTAAGAAAATGGCACATGTAAGACTTAATATATCTTTAGAAGAAGAATTAGCTAAAGAACTTGATGAAGTAGCAAAAGAACTAGGGGAAAAGAAAAGCCACATAATCAGGGACGCTCTAATGTATTATTTTGATTATCTTGATATTAAAATTGCTGAAAAAAGATTGAAAGCTATAGAAGACGGTAAAAGCAAACTAATTCCTGCAGAAGAAGTTTTCAAAGAAGCCGGGTTGGAGTAAACCATGTATAAACTTGTTTTTGAAGATGAAGCTAGAAAGGACTTTTTAAAACTACCAAAACATATTCAAAAAGTTATAAGGGAAAAACTTTTAATCTTGTCTCAAAATCCAAATCTTCTAAAGAATAATATAAAAAGTTTGAAGGGAAAGTATAAAGGTTTGAAACGATTAAGAGTTGGAAAATACAGGATTATCTTTGAAGAAAGGGAGAATGAACTAGTTATTTTAATTATCAGAATAGCTCATAGAGTAGAGATTTATTAACAGTTATTTTCATCTAAAAAATCACATTAAAGAGATATGTTATAATCAGATTAAAATATTTTTAAATTTTTAAAATCTATTAGAAAGTGGAATATAAATCTGAACGAAACGAATATATCTTTTTTAAAAGAAATAGACAAAGAATTTTTAGCAAGTTAAGAATTTTAAAATTTTTTCTATACAACCTATTAGAAAACGAAAACAATCCATACAATCAAATATATAACATACTAGCATTATTCTTAGTAATAACTTCCTCTGTTGGAATAATTCTAGAAGTTATCGTTGGAGTTAAAGCAATACCACCAGATTTAAGAGATATATTAGACACTTATGAGGATATAGCCTTAATGTTCTTTGCACTAGAATATTTAACAAGACTATGGGTTATTTCAAATTTTATAGATGATTTGGAAGAAAGTTATATAGAGAATAAAAACTTAACTAAAACCAAAAGAATTTTAAAAGCTCTAAAAGATGCTATAAAACCAAAATTAAAATGGATGATAACTCCATACGCTATTATAGACCTAATAGCTATTATTCCTCTAATAAGACCTTTAAGAGTTTTTAGACTACTTTTAGCCCTTAGACTACTTAAGATAATAAGATATTCAGGAGCTTTAAAAAGTTTAGTTTATGCCTTTAAAGAACACGCTTTTCTATTCGTTTTTATATTTTTAACAATAATAGTTTGGGTAGTAAGTTTCTCTACAATTGTATATATAATTGAATACAATAAAGGCAGTCAGACATTTCAATCATTTGAAGATGCACTATACTGGGGAATAGTTACAATATCAACGGTAGGATACGGTGATATATACCCAGTTTCAAAGGAAGGTAAATTTATAACTGCAATAATGATAGGTGGAGGAATTATACTTGTTGCCGCTCTAACCGGTATATTCTCTGCATCTTTAGTAAGTAGACTAATGGCTATAAAGGAGGGAAGTTTAAAGATGCCCAATTTAGAAAACCATATTGTAATCTGTGGATGGAATGAAACAGCAGAGGAGATTTTAGAACAGATAATAAAGAATAAACTACATACAGAAAAACCAGTAGTTTTAATAACCAATATACCAAAAATGGAATTAGGAATAGAGCTTCCTAAAAGTGTAATTTATAAAAAGGGAGATTTCATACAAGAAAGTATACTATTGGAAGTTGGTATTGATAAAGCAGAACATATAGTTATAGTTGCAGAGAGAGAGGAAGGATTATCTGAAAGAAATATTGATGCAAGAACCGCATTAGTATCAATGCTAGTTAGGACATTAAACCCAAATGCAAATCTTTATGTAGAAGTTTTACTTGATGAAGATGCCCATATCTTTAAAAAGAGAATAAATATTCAGGAAGTAATTATTCACGGACAAATTTTAGGAAAGATTTTGTTTGCAAGTATGATAAATCCCGGTATGACAACTCTTATTAATTCATTCATTGATAAAGAGAAGAGAATGAAGAAGATAAAAATGATAGAATTTGGAGAGATTGAGACCTTTGGAGAACTTTTAAGACTATCCAGAAAATATAATCATCTCCCTTTAGCGATAGAAAGAGAGGGAAGTGTTATAATAAACCCCTCTGATGATTTTAAACTCAAAAAGGAAGACTATGTATTTTTAATTCCAGCTTCTAATTTTTAATATCCTTATTCATCTAATACAATATCCACTGGTTTTTTAGCCACTATAGTTGCAATAGCATGCTTATAAACTAAAATTTCTCTAAATCCATCTCCTAAAAGTATTGTAAATTGGTCATAGAACTTTACTTTACCTTCAAGTTTAATTCCATTGATAAGGTAGATGTTAACTTTTATTTTCTCTTTTCTTACAGTGTTTAAAAACGTTTCCTGTGGTCTTTTTCTTACTGTCATTTCCTTTATCCTTTTATTATTTTCTGATTGAATAAGTATTATATAGGTTTAACAAGATTGAAGCAACAGAAAAATAAGCATAACTGTATATCTAAACAAAAAACCTCTTAACTCTCTTAGATATACCGCACATAATTTCATAGGGAATTGTTCCAGATAAATCGGCTATATCTGAAAATCTTATCTCTTTATCTCTACTCTTACCTATAATTATAACTTCATCTTCCTCTTTAACCTCACTTTCAAAATTATCTATATCTACCATTATCATATCCATAGTTATATTTCCTAAAATCCTTGCAAATTTTCCATTTATAATGACTTTACCTTTATTTGATAACTTTCTCGGTAAACCATCAGCATATCCAAAGGAAACTGTAGCTATATACATATCCCTATCAGCCTCAAATGTCCCACAGTAAGAAACTTTATCTCCTTTTTTCAATTTTTTTTTAGATATAACTTTAGCTTTTACAGACATTATGTTTTCAATCTCTACTGGAAAGTTTTCTACAGGTTTTTCTCCGTATAGAGCTAAACCGACCCTAACAGCATTGCATACATCACAGTTATACATTAAACCTGCTGAGTTTTGAATGTGTATAAATTCTGGAAGGATACCAAAATTTTTTAATGAAAATAAAATTTTTTTTAATTGATTTATCTGATGGTTCGTAAATTCTGTGTCTATATCTGCAGAGGGAAAGTGAGACATTATACCTTCAATAAGTATATTTTCTCTCTTTACAAAACTTACAATACTTTCTATATCAGATTTATAAAATCCTAGTCTATGCATACCAGTATCAAAATTTATATGAATTTTCTTTACTTTTAACTTTTTAACTAATTCAAGTTGTGAAAAGTCAGATATAACGGGAGTTAAATGAAAACTGTTAAATATTTCTATTTCTGAAGGTAAGATACCACCTAACACAAGTATATCTTTCTTTACCCCTGCCTCTCTAATCTCTTTACCTTCTAAAGCGGTAGCTACACATAACTTTTTAACATAATTTTTCTCTTCTAAAATTTTAGATAGCTCCCTTGCACAGTGTCCGTAGGCATCTGCCTTTACTACAGCAAAAATATCTTTTTTTATAAATTGATAAATATTTTTTAAATTTTTTTTAAATGTTTTCGTATCTATTTCAGCCCAGCTTCTAAAAAGCAATTAATTATCCCTTATTCATAATCAAGTTTGTTATTATTATAAAGTAATAATAAAAATTTCTACTAAAAGGAAGTGGTAGTTATGTTTAGATTAATCGGTAAAATTTTAGCAGTAGTTCTATTTTTACCTGTTTTATTATTAAATTGTAAAAGTAATGAGTATAAGAATGAAGTGAAAGAGTTTAAGGGGTATGTAGAGGTTTCTATAGAGGACTTTAAAGGAAATGGTGTTAATTATAATTTATCTGTAAATGGAAAGAGATATAAATTAGTTCCTACTAATCCACAGACAAAACTAAACTTATCAAAGTATAAAACTGGTGATTTTATAAAGATTAAAGGCATTAATGAAGATAATAAAATCTACATTTTAGATATTCTAGAATAGCTCTTCTCTATCCCACAACGTTCAGACAAAACTTAACTACTTTCTTTTTGCTTTCATTTATCATTATTCTTTCTATCCCACAACGTTCAGACAAAACCTGGAACTTCAAGTAAGTCTAGAGAGCGAAAAGATACCTTTCTATCCCACAACGTTCAGACAAAACGATAGAGTTTGTCTGAACGAAGTTCCAGACACCACTGCTTTCTATCCCACAACGTTCAGACAAAACCCGTTAAAAAATATTTATAAAAGAATAATGCTTTAAAACTTATTCTATTACCAAGTAGCCTGTTAATTAAAATACAGAAAAATAATCGGAAATGCAACCTTTTTGCATTGAGGTGGCATTAATGCAAATATATTTTCTGTTATATTCTCGGAAACCCTTGCTACAAGCTAATTTACACAGAAATATATTTTCTATTTAAAATGCACTTTTGCGAAGCAAATTGGCGACCATAAGGGAGCAAACTAAATGATACCTAATATCAATAATTTTGCTTACTAATAAATTAAAAAAATTTAACAATGAAACTAGATTTTTGAAAGAAATTAATGTTAAATTAATGTTAATTTATAATAAAATTTGTGTTTAATCTGGTAAGGGGGGAAATAAATGTGAAAATTTTAAAAGTTGCTCTACTATGCACTCCTTTTTTAATCAGTTTTACATCCGCTGAAGTTGTTAAGTTAGAAAATTTAAAAATTTCTAAAGAAGTTTCTAATGAAAATCTAGAAACTAAAGATTTAGACGAAAAAGAAATTATTTCAAATAGAAATATTGATTTAGGAGAAATTCTATCTAGTTATTTTACAGAGATAACTAAAGTTAGAAAAAGTGGTATAGCCAACGATATATTTTTAAGAGGATTTGGAAGGGATAACATCAACGTTCTTTTTGACAATACCCGTATATATGGAGCTTGTCCAAATAGAATGGATGCTCCAATATCACATATTAACATTTCACAGGTTAAAGAAGTAAAGATTGTAGAGGGAGCTTTTGATGTTGAAAATGAAGGCTCCCTAGGTGGAGTAATAAATGTTGTATCTAAAGACCCAGATGAAGGTTTTTCCGCAAATCTAGGAGCTACAGTTGGAAGTTATTCATACACAAGATATGATACAGGCTTTAATATAGGAAATGAGTTTATACAAGTTTTAGTTAATGCTAGCATACAGGATAGTAAAGTTTTTAAATCAGGGGAAGACAAATATCTAACTGAGTATGCAACAGGAAAGTCTGCATACAAAACAGAAAAGATAAATGGAGATTTCTTTAATTTAAAAACAATATGGACTAAACTTAAGATTAATCTTAATGAAGAAAACCTGTTAAAAATAGGTTTAGGATATGACTATTTAAAGGATACACTTTATCCTTACTTACTAATGGACGCTATATCAGATATGACCTATAAAACTAATCTTGAATTTTCAAATAAACCTTTAAATTTAAACTTCTCTATATTTTTTAACTCAGTTAAACACGATATGTCAGATACATACAGGGTAAGCTCTAATAATGCTTTAGATGGTTATGATTATGGAATGAGGACAGTAGCTAAATCGGAAGTAAAAGGTTTTAGGTTAAGTAAAGAAATTTCTGTATCAGATGTGAATATAAAATTTGGAATAGATGGCTTTAGAAGATACTGGTTATCTGACAATATAATCACTATGAGAGGTATCACAGACAATAGAGGTATGATACCGGGAGTAAGTATAAAAAATTTAGGTTTCTTTGTTAAAGGAAATAGAAAATTTGGAAATATTATTATTTCAAGTGGGTTGAGATACGATATTCTGAAGTCTGAAGCTGATAAAAGTAAGTTTGGTGTAAACAACAGAGACCTATACAGTAAATACTATAGAAGTTTCTCTTATAAAAATAATGATTACTATTTTTCAGGAAATATAACTTTCAAGTATAAATTAGACAAAAAAAGTTTGGTTTATATAGGTTATGGACATTCTGTAAGGGTTCCAGACCCAGAGGAAAGATTTATAGCGTTAGATAAACCAATGTCTAATCCTGATTGGGTAGGTAATCCAAACTTAAAACCTACGAAAAATGACGAAATAGATATAGGTTTTGAATACTACAAGGGAATGTTTAGTGTAAAAGGTAATATCTTTTATAGCAAACTTACCGATTATATATATTTAACTAACTTAAATAGCTTAGATGGAACTACAGATGCCACATCTTATACAAACATAGACGCCCATATGTATGGGGGAAGTTTAACAGTTTTAGGTTATATAACAGACAGTTTATCTTCTGAATTATCTTTAGCTTATCAGAGGGGAAGAAAAGATAGTGGAAATTATACAGATAAAGATTTAGCAGAAATACCTCCTATGAAGATTAGATTAGCTTTAAAGTATGAAAATGAAAACTTTTCAGGAGAAATTGAAAATATATATTCATCTAGTCAAAAGAGTGTTGATACAGATTTAAATGAAGTTCCTACATCAAGTTATTATGTGTTAAATTTGAGAGGAAGTTATAGAATAAACAATAATATTCAAGT
The DNA here is from genome assembly GCA_003978565.1 of Persephonella sp. Classification (GTDB taxonomy): domain Bacteria; phylum Aquificota; class Aquificia; order Aquificales; family Hydrogenothermaceae; genus QNZC01. Next base: position 6,842 of record QNZC01000033.1, read on the forward strand.
TGGTTTTGGAGTTGACAATGTATTTGATAAACTTTACTACGCTCATCTATCTTACTTAAGAAGTCCATTCAGCAGTGGTGTAAAAATCCCTGAACCGGGAAGATTTGCATATCTAAATTTAAATCTAACTTTTTAATAGAGCCTTTCTATCTTTCCTGTTGTTTTCCCTTATTCCTATTTTTTTATCAATCTGTCTAATAAGGAATTCCATTACAAATATTTCTTTTGGAATATAACTCTAAATTTTTAGTAAAATTTTAAATTATTAAATTTAAAGGGAGTTTTAAATTTCCATGTATATAAAACCTTACATAGTTCCAAAGGAAGCAGAAGTTTATGAAATACATTTTGGAGATTTATTTTCAGCTCCAAAGACTGTCTATAATGAAGACCAGTTTAAAGAGTTAGTGGAAAATCTGAAAAGAGAAGGGAAAAGCAGAGAGGCTTTAGAGCTAACTAGACAGTGGGTTAATCTTAACAAAAAATTTTTCAAAATTAACTACAGAGGAAGATTTATTGATTTAGGTGTAAAAACGGCTATTATGGGAATTATTAATATTACTCCAAACTCATTTTCCGATGGTGGAGAGTATTTTGATTTGAAAAAGGCAGTAGAGAGGGGAGAGCAACTTTTACAGTATGGAGCTGATATTATAGATGTTGGTGGGGAAAGCACCAGACCGGGAGCTGAACCTGTTCCAAAGGAGGAAGAATTAAGGAGAGTAATACCTGTTATCAAAGAGTTAAGAAAAAATTTAGGAGATAAATTTTTAATATCAGTTGATACCTATAAATCATCAGTTGCCAGAAAGGCTTTAGAAAGTGGAGCTGATATAGTAAACGATATTAGTGGTTTAGGTTTTGATAAAGATATGGTTAATGTAATTAAAGAGTTTGACTGTCCCATAGTTATAAATCATATCAAGGGAAGACCTAAAGACATGCAAAAAAAGGTTTACTACAGTGATGTTGTTGCTGAAATTATTGATTACTTTGAGAGAAGAATTGAATACGCTTTAGATAAGGGAGTTAGACCAGACAGGTTTATAATTGACCCGGGAATTGGTTTTGGAAAAAATGTAGAACATAACGTAGAAATAATAAAAAGATTAAGGGAGTTTAAAGTTTTAGGCTATCCAATTTTAATAGGATTATCTAGGAAATCATTTATAGGTAGTATATTAACTAACTTCTTAAAAGATAAAGAGTATTCACCAAAAGACAGACTATTTGGAACTTTAGGAGTATCTGCCTATGCAGTTTTAAATGGAGCTAATATTTTAAGGGTGCATGATGTAAAAGAAACAAAAGAGTTTTTAACACTTTTAGATACAGTTAGAGGGTATAAGATTGTTTGAGTTTAATTTAATCTTTTCGGAGCTTATACTCTCAATAAGATGGAATGATATTTTAGATATATTTATTGTAGCTGTAATTATTTACTATCTTCTAAAATTCCTGATTGGAACTAGAGGATGGCAGATATTAACAGGTATAGGGATAGTATTATCTCTTTGGTTTTTTGCAAAACTGTTAAAACTAAAAACTGTTGTATGGATATTTGATAACCTGTGGACTGTTGGAATTTTCTTTTTAATCGTTTTATTTCAACCAGAGATTAGAAATGCATTAGCAAAACTTGGAGAGAAGGGATTTTTAGGAGAAAGAGGGTTTTATTTTAATAAGAATTCTAGAAACAGTAAAAAAGTTATAGATGAAGTTATAAGAGCTTCCACTTTCTTAGCAGAAAAAAGAATAGGGGCTTTAATAATTTTTGAAAGATTTACAAAGTTAGAACACTATTTAGAGGGAAACTATGTAAAACTGGATGCTCTAGTTTCATTGGAGCTTATTATTAATATATTTGAACCTAAAACCCCTCTTCACGATGGTGCTATAGTTATAAGAAATAACAGAATAGCTTACGCTAAATGTGTTTTACCATTAACGATAAATACTGATATTCCATCACATCTTGGAACTAGACATAGAGCAGGTATAGGGATAACAGAGGAAACAGACGCAGTTGCCCTAATAGTGTCTGAAGAGAGAGGAACAATTTCTTTAGCTTACGATGGCATTTTATACTCAGATTTAGATAATTTAACATTAAAAAAACTTTTAATGGAATTCTTAGGAATTGAAACTAATAAGAGAAATATTACTAAAGATTTAAGGGAAATAATAAGAGATAAATATTCGGATTATAACCCGTTAAGAAAGGTAAATAAATGGAAAAGATAAAAGGACTTTTAAAAAAACTTTTTACAAGAATTTTTATACGAAATTTTAAACTTAAGATACTGTCTCTATTTGTTTCTTTTTTACTTTGGTTAAATATATCTGCTAAAGAGGTTGTTAGAGTTGATACATTGAGACATGTGGAGGTTAGAAATATTCCAGATGGCTATATGGTGAAAAGAGTTGAACCTAACTTTGTAAAAGTTGTTTTGGAAGGTCAAAGGATGTATATAAACTCAGCGGAATATATTAATCTAGATGCATACATTGACTGCTCAAAAGTTAAAGAGGGAGAAAATCTCTTGTCTGTTAAGATAGAAAACCCATCTGAAAATGACAATATAAATATTGTTTCAGTTGACCCTAATAAAATTAGAGTTATAGTGGAAAAGGTAAAGAAAAAACATAAAAAGGTTAAAAGAAGAAGAATACACAGAAACCACAACTAATTTAAATCTAGATTTCAATTTTCATCTGCTACCTTATAACCATACTTTCTTAATATTTCCTTTCCCTTTTTAGAAAAAATGAAGTTGTAAAATTTTCTAGCATAAATATTAGATTTTCCCCTTTTTAGTATAACTATTCCCTGTTTTATAGGTTTATAAGCCCTTTTATCTATCTCTATCCAGTAGCCTTTTCCTCTCAACTGGGGAGATAAAACAACTGATTTAGATGTAAATCCAACATAAACTAGTTTTTTGACTATATACTGTGTTGACTGTCCTACACTTTCCCCATAAATAATTTTAGGTAAAACTTTTTTATAAATTTTGTAATACTTTAGAACCTCAACTGAAGCCCTTCCATATGGGGCAGTTTTAGGATTAGGTAATGCTATCTTTTTTATTTTTTGACTGGTTAAATCATTTATATCCTTTAACTTAATATCTTTCATTGTGTATAAAACTAAAACTCCATAAGCGTAAACCTTTGGTTTTGTTGCAGTTAATCCCTTTTTATACAGATATTCTGGATACTTCATATCTGCAGATAAAAATATATCGTAAGGAGCATTTCTAACAATCTGGGCTGTGAGCTTACCTGAAGAGGAAATAATCTTTCTTACTTTTACAGATGGATACTCTCTTTTAAACTCCTTTATTAACTCATCTAAAGCATACTGAACATTAGCCGCCGCTGATACTGTTAAGGTTTCGGCAAATGACTTAAAAAAAATAAAATGTAGTATTAGTAGGATATAAATAACACAATTTTTCATTTCGCCAGTTCATATAAAGAATTTTTTAAAGTTAGTAAAAACATGTCTGCCATAAAAACAGTGTAAAATATATAATAATCAACATGTGGGTAATGGTATATTTGATGGGCTATTTTATTCCTTTCCTCTCTTAATATAGAATTCCATATATTTTTTATATAGTCATCTCTCTTATCCTCAAAATCTGAAAATATCATACTTGAATTTTTAATGAAATTTTTTTCAAAGTTTTCTTTCCACTTGTCATTATCAAAATTATCTATCTCTAAAAAATTCATTAAAGTATTATTTACAAATTTGGAAATATTGCCTTTAAGTTGCTTGTATATTAAGCTTCTTAAATCTAAATCCTTTAAAATACATTCCAATAGAAACTTATTGTTATATCCTCTTTCTTTTAAAAACTTGATTACTAAATTCCTTATGTTGTTTTCTAGTTCAGCACTTAACAGAATAATAATTCTGTCTAATATGTAATTGTTTATAACTGGCATAAAGTTATCGTTATTTTCTAACAAAAATAAATAATCTTCGCATATAACCTTTGAATTTTTCATAAAGAGAATTTTATTTATTGCTTTTTCTAATTTAGTCTTTTTATATCTTTCATCTAAAAAATACTCTAACGTCATAGGCAAAACCGTTTTATTTTGTGTATTTAGCAATAATTCTGTTTATTAACTCTAACCTTTCCTTTAAAATTTTTGTTCTAGTTGTATCCCTTTCTGTTATATTTCTGTAAAAATCTTTATTTTCTTTAATAGAATCATATATATTTTTAAGTATGTCTAAATCATTATTTAGTTTATCTATATTTGTAGCAATCCCAACCATAAAAGCATCCATTACAGCTAAATTTAAACGTTTGAATTTTGCTAATCTTCCTTCAACATCAAATTTTCCTTTATGTGTATGAAATGGTTTTTCTCCTAAAGAATTATAGATATAACTTACAGTTTTAATAAAAATATTTTCCAAACTTTTTAATTCTTTATTATCTAAATCTTTATATTCGGTAATAAATTTTGTTAAAAAATCTTTCATTGGGGCTTCATAATTTTTCCATTCTTTGTAGAGAGCAAAAAATCTAAGTATATATTCTAAATCTCTAAGTCTTTTGTGGGGTTTTTCAGTGCCTATAATTTTTCTCCAATATTCATTTAAATTTAGTTTTTCTATTAATTTGAATAAATTACCATAATAAAGGGCTTTTCTTATTTCCATAGGTTCTAATGAAACACCGCCAGTATTAAGCCTTTCAAATATATAGAACATACTACTTTCATCATCTGGATTTATCTGCCTAATTATAAACGCTCTCATAACAGAACTGTCTAAAAATCTCCTATCCTCATCTTCTAAATCTTTATATCCTTTATTTTCCCATTTACTTTTGTTATTGTCCCCTTCATTATTTGTATCTAAAAATTTAAGTTTAAATTCTATTGACTTGGAGCCTGAAGGGAATTTACCTTCAAAGAAGTATTGGATAGTTCTACATCTTTGTTGTCCATCTATTATCAATAACTTACCATCTTTTCTCATATATAGATATATAGGTGGAACTGGTAAGCCTAGTAAGAAAGATTCAATTAATCTACTAGCTTTTTTTATAGTCCAAACATAGCCCCTTTGAAACTCTGGAACTATTATATCCTTGCTTTTAAGTTTTTCGAATAAAACAGATAATGTATAATCTGCAGGATAAACAGCTACATCAAATCTTTTTATAGATAATTCTTTTTCATCTTCCAAATTTTCATTATTATCTAACTCTTCTAATTCTTCAGATTTACTTTCTAAGTTATTAATATAAACTTCAGACATATTAAAATCCCTCAAAAAAATTATTTTTAGTATTATAACAAAGTCAAAGTAATTTAATAAGATTTGCTCTTTCTAGCTCCTTTTTTCTTAACTGTCCACAGGCGGCAGATATATCCTGCCCCTTACTCCATCTTATAAAAGCTCCTATATTATACTGCCATAGTATCTTTTGGAACTTTTCCACCCTTTCCTTTTCTGGTCTTTCAAATGGAGAGGAAGGATAGGGATTAAAAGGAATTAGGTTAACCTTATATCTCTTTTTATTTCCTCCTATTAGTTTTGCTAATCTGTGGGCATCTTTTGGACTGTCATTTACCCCTTTAATTAAAACATACTCCAACATTATTCTATAACCTGTTTTCACAGGTAAAGAGTTCAGTAATGCCATTAAATTTTCTAATCTGTTTGTTTCACTTATAGGCATTAAAAACTCTCTCGTTTTTTGGTCAGATGCATTTAAAGATATTGCCAATCTAACCTGTGGAAATTCTTTATCGGAATACATTCTTTTAATCTGAGCTAGAATACCACTTGAAGATATAGTTATTTTCCTATTGGATAATCCTGCCATTCTTTCATCTGTAAATATTTGAACAGCTTTTTTTACATTGTCATAGTTGGCTAAAGGTTCTCCCATTCCCATAAAAACTATATTTGATATTCTATTATCCAATCCAACAAATCTTTGGGATTGGATATACTGGTCAACAATCTCCGCAGTTGTAAGATTTCTTATCAGTCCATCCTTTGTTGTAAAACAGAATTTACAACCTACCGCACAACCTACCTGTGTTGATATACAAAGGGTGTTATGGTTCCTCTCTGGAATAAACACAGTTTCAATGGTGTTTCCATCTTCTAACTTCCATAAAAACTTTATACTACCGTCTATATTTGATTTTTCATAGGATAAAAGTTCTAAATTATTTAACTTTGTATTTTCCTTTAAAAATTTTCTTAAATCTTTAGATATATCTGTCATTTTATCGTAGGAAGAAACCTTCTTATTGTATATCCATTTTGATAACTGTTTAGCTCTAAATTTAGGAAGTCCTACAGATTTAACCCAGTTTTCTAACTCTTTAAAGTTTAAATCTTTTATATTAATCATTTCAGTATCCATCCGTTAGCAGTTTTTTTGAAAATGGCCTTATCCTCTATAATACAAGGCTGTTTACCAGTAATAAAGTTTATTCCACATCTTGTAGAAAGTTCAACTAGAAAAGGAGACTTTTTTAATATATCTAGAATATTAGTTTGAGCTTCCTTTAAAACTTTATCAGTTTTAAGTTTGACTTTGTATTGATAAACAACTATGTGTTTATTTCCTTCGTTATACTCTTTAATTTTCCTGTAATCGTAAATTTCAGCTATGTCCTCATACTGTTTTAAATTTTGAAGTATAATTTCATCAAAGTATGAGCTTCTAGATACACAGGAGCTAATAAAAACAACCAAAGTTATAAACATAAACTTAACCGACAACCCTCTTAACTTCTTCAACTGTTGTTATCCCCCTAAATACTTTTATTAAACCATCTTCCTCTAAAGTTCTCATTCCATTTTCTCTAGCTTTATTTAATATCTGTAAAGGTGTCTCATTTTTAGCTATTAAATCTTCTATCTCCCCATCTATCTCTAACAGTTCTACAATTGTATTTCTACCTTGATAACCTGTAAAGCGACAATGCTCACAACCTTTTCCAAAATTTATAAGAAGTTTACCATTATCTAAAAACGGTTCAGCAAGTTTTTCAATAAGTTTTACATCGTATTCATACTTTTTAGAAAATTCTTCAATGGTATATTCCTCTGTTTCACGACAGAATGGACAAATCTTTCTGACTAATCTTTGTCCACTTACAGCTAGAAGTCCAGAGGCTACCATATAACTTTTTATATTCATATCTATAAGTCTAGGTATCGCTCCAACTGCACTGTTTGTGTGGAGTGTTGATAAAACCAAGTGTCCAGTTATAGATGCTCTAATTGCCATCTGGGCGGTTTCTTCATCTCTAATCTCTCCAACAAGTATCACATCTGGGTCCTGTCTTAAGAAACTTCTTATAGCTTTAGCAAAGGTATAACCTGCCTTTTCATTAACCTGCGTTTGTTTTATGAAAGGAAATTTATACTCTATAGGGTCTTCAACTGTTAACACATTTTTACTTAATATATCTATTTCTCTAAGTGATGCGTATAGAGTAGTTGTTTTCCCTGAACCTGTAGGTCCCGTAATCAGAATAATTCCCCTCGGTTTGTTGATAAGTCTTCTAAACTTTTCTAAAACATCTGGTTCAAAACCTAAATTCTGTAGTTTAAAGAGTGATGCGTTTTTAGAGAGAATTCTTATAACTACATTTTCACCATAAGCGGTTGGGACTGTAGATACTCTCATATCATACTCTTCATCATGTAGTTTATGGGTAAAACTACCATCCTGCGGTTTTCTCTTTTCTGCAATATCCATATTGCATAAAATCTTTATACGGGCAACCAAAGTATTGTGTATATCTAATGGATAGGAATAGTAATGTCTCATTATCCCATCAATTCTAAAGAATATATGGGCTCCCAGTTTTTCAGGAGATATATGAATATCTGTTGTTTTTTCTAAAATAGCCATATTTAAAATATTTTCAAAAAATCTAGGAATTCTTGTTGAAACATCTATTTTTTGAGAAGCATCGTTTATAAATCTTCTTATAAATTTTTCTATAGGATTGTTAAGTATTAAATAATGGGTTTTTATCGCTTTATAAAAACTGTCTTTATCTGTAATGTAGTATTCTATCTCATAACCTGTCAACTTTCTTAACTTTTCTATAATTACCTCATTCGAAGGGTCTAAAAGGGCTATAAATAGTATTTTCCCAGTTATTCTAATCGGCATCACTTCAAGCTTATTGGCTAAACTCTGGTCTATCAATCTTAATGCTTCCTCTGAAGGCTGAATATCTAAAAGATTTATATAAGGTCTGCCAAACTGTTTAGACAATGCTTCAGCAATTTCTTTAGGAGATACAAATGCTAATTCCTCTAATATTTCTCCTATTTTCTTATTTCTATGTAATTTTTGAACTGCTAGAGCTATCTCTATCTGTTCTTGAGAAATATACCCCATTTCCTTTAGTATCTGTCCTAAAGGCTTTATTTTTATTTTTCTTAACATTGACTTTACCTTGAAGTTTTTATTTTTTCCATTCTGACATCATATATAGTAAATATATAGCAAAAAATCCCAATCAAAATATAAATATCTATTTAAAAGATGAAATTTTAATAAATAGTTTCCTATTCTGTAAAAATCCCAATATTAAAATACTGGGGATAAGGAAAAAATGGAATATTTAATAACTGAAGATAGACTAAACAAAGTAAAAAAGAGGAAGGTTTTCAAATACTGGCAACACATCTATCAAAGATAGTATTCATTTTAGAGAAGTTGACTATACAAAGCCAACTTTAATTATTGTTGGAAACGAAATATCAGGAGTTAGTGAAGAAATCCTTAAATACGCTGATAAAAATGTAATCATTCCAATGTATAGAATGGCACAGAGTTTAAATGTTTCTGTAGCTACTGCTGTAATTTTATACGAGGCTCAAAGGCAACGGGAAGCTAAAGGATTGTATGAAAGACCTCACCTATCAAAAGATGAAATGGATAAGATAATAAAAAAATGGGCTATGGATGATGTAATAAAGTATAAAAGTAAATAAATTAATATTAAAATTTGTGAATTCTTGGAGTAAAAATACATGGTCAAATTTAAGTTTTTTGTAGTTATACTTTTACTTTTTTCATTTAATTTATCATTTGCGGAAGATAAAGACCCAATAGATTTATGGTTAGAAAAGTGTTTAGAAAAAAATCTGACTACTATGGGAATGCTTGAATGCACAGGTAAAGCATATGTAATGTGGGATAAAAGATTAAATCAGGTTTATAGAAAATTAATGAGTAAATTGTCTCCGAAACAAAGAAAACTTTTAAGGGAAAGCCAAAGAAAATGGCTTCAGTATAGAGACAAAGAGTTTAAATTTATAGAAAATTTTTATACTGGTAGCGGTTCTATGGCTAGAATTTTAATAGCTTTTGATAAGCTAGAGTTTTTAAAAAACAGAGTTAAAGAGTTAGAGCAGTATCTATCTATTGTAGAAAAATCACTTAATAGATATGATTAATATTAAATATAGTAAGGAAAGGAGGAAAGCTATGGAAAAACTGCTCTTTATGATAGGCTTCTTTATGATACTTGTAGTTGTTGCTATAGTTATAGGAATGAAAATAGATTGATTAATCTTCTTTAATTCCTTTTAAAGATAGATATGTATCTCTAAGATTTTTATACTCTTCCTCTTGTAATTCTTCAAGTATAGACACAATTTCATATGCATAACTTTTTGCTAAATCTACTTCATATTTTGTGGGTATAAAAGCTGGATTATACTCAACTTCATTTTTTAAAATTTTTAATTCCTCTAACATTGAGGCAACTATAGGTATATTACTGTTTAGAAAAACCTTTTTAACTATGGAATGAATATTTTTATTTAGTAAATCTTTTTCTCTGTATGGATATATTGCATTCATCAAAATATCTTTACACATAAGAAAAGAGCCGTAGTAGTATCTCTCTATAGCTGTTTTAAATACTGTAATCTGATTGGTGTTTAATTTTCTTGTTAGAAGCTCATCAGCCAGTTGTATGTAATGTTCAGGCAACATTCTTTAGCCCTCCTTGAGCTCTTCAATAATTGGGTTTGGAATACTAACCGTAAATTTTGGAAAATATGGTAAACTCTCTTTCATCTTTTCTTTTAACTCTATTTCTGTATTAATTCTAAATTCCAAAAATTCTTCAATACTTTCAAATACTAAATCATCTATTATGATAACTAAAACTATGTTTTCCCCATCTGGGGAGATAGAAAAGTAGGCTAAATATTTAGAGGATACATTAACCAAAACATCCTCAACTATCTTTAAACCTTTTCTATAATTCTCATCTAACTCTAATTTAGCTTTCAGATACAGATAAACTTTGTATAAAAGATACTCTATATTTTCCAGTTTTGAAACTGCAACAACTGCAGATAAAAACTTATCAAAGTTATCTATAAATTCCTTAATATCAAAACTTCTATTAAATATAATTTCATAAATCTCCCTTATTTCCTCTTCAACTAGAGGAAGTTTAAAGTATTCTATAACTATAGATATATATATAAGTTTGATAGTTATTAGATTTTCAGCTTTAGAAAAATGTAATTTATACTTTTCAAAATTTTCAATAAAATCCAGTAATTTTTCAAAATTTCCTGTATCAAATAGAAATACTAGATATGCCACTTTAAATTCTTCATCTAAATTCTGTATTTTAATGTCATTTAGTAGATTGTCTATCTTTTCCCTTTCCTCTAATATGGTATATAAATCTGCCAGTAAAACCTTTAAATTTTCTTCCTTTGGGTTCCTTGATAAGAATTCCTCTATATCTTTTGTTAACTCTCTGAAATCTTCCTCAGTTTTAGCTGAATTAAATCTGCTAATAAAGGAGTTTAATAAACCATTTGAATTGTTTCCCATTTCCTCCCCACCCTACAGTTTTTTATATATATCAACCTCATTTTTCATATTTTCTAGAAATTTTTTCAGTTTTTCAGCTCTATTTATCCAGCCATCAAAAAGATTTTTAGAATTTGGATATATCTCCTGTAATTCTCTATATTCGTTTATCTTCCTATCTGTAAATGAGATTAATAACTCTATAAACTCTTTCAAAACTCCAAACTGTTTAGCATATAAAAATAAATCTTTTAGCATAAACTTTCTTTCTTTAACCGGTATTTCAACACCTAAAGATAATCCTATACTTCTAATTTCCTGTCTGGATATGTATATGCCACTTCTAGCTGGTATAGTTAGTATTTTCAATATTCTCTCAAATTCTGTTTCTTCCTTAACATTTTGTATAAAATTCATACCTTCCAGATATGGATTGTTTTTATTTTGGTTATCAGACATATCTTTTACCTCTCATATTTTTCTAATAAAGAAACATACTCTCTTATTCCCCTCTCAAGTGAGTATTTAGGAACAAATCCAAGCTCCTTTTTTATTTTAGACATATCAGCTTCTGTGAAAACTTGGTAAAAATCGTAAGGACAATCAAAGTAATCAGGCTCAAAATCTGTCCCTAATGCTTCATTTAGTATTTTAACCACATCATTGAAAGACCTAGCCTTTCCACTTCCAACATTATAAACAGTTGAGCTTGGAGCTTCCTTCGCTAAAATTGTTGCATCAACAACATCTTTTATATATACGAAATCTCTCTTCTGTTCTCCCCACTTAAACAATCTTGGTCTTTTCCCTGCTTTCATCTGTTTGTAAAGTTGATAAATCATACTTGCAAACTTCCCTTTGTGAGCTTCTCCAAGCCCATACACATTGAAATATCTAACTCCGACTATCTTTAATCCTGTCTCTTTCGCAGTCTTTTCCGCCAAATTATCCATTATATATTTTGAGAATGCATATATATTTTCAGGAGATTTTTCTCTATCCTCCTTTAATGGAACTGCCTCATTTACTATTCCATAAACAGAAGCAGATGATGCATAAACGACGGTAGCTTCATTTTCATAAGCTATCTCTAGAATATTTTTAAATCCATCAACATTTTTTCTCATCATTAGTTCTTGGTCGTTTACTGTCGTATCTGTAATGGAAGCCATATGGAATATTAAATCAAATTCCCACTCCTCAGTTTTGAAAAATACCTCATCTGTTGAAACATCACAGGTTAAAACTATTCCTTTAAAGTTCTTCAAATTTTTAAAGTTTGCACTGGAAAAATCATCAAGTATAAGTATCTTACTTTCAGGAAATCTGTTTTGAAGTTCTAAAGCTAAATTAGAGCCTATAAAACCAGCTCCACCAGTTATTAATATCTGTTTAGGTCTGTTATCCAGCATTAATTCCCCCTACTTTATAGGTTCTATATAAAATAATTCTTGTCCATACTCTACAGGTTGCCCGTTTTCAACAAGGATTTTAATAACTTTTCCTTCTATATCACTCTCTATCTCATTCATTACTTTTAAAGCTTCTATGATACATAGAACCTGTCCCTTTGAAACAATATCCCCCTCTTCAACGAAAGGCGGGGCACCGGGAGATGGAGCTCTATAGAATGTCCCAACTAAAGGAGATTTTATAATATGATATTTTTTTTCTTCCTTTTTTTCTTTCTTTTCTTCTTCCTTCTTTTCCTCTATAGGAACAGGTGTCTGATTATCTATAACAGGTAAATTCTGGTTTGAAGATACCTGTTGAACTACTTTTTTAGGGGCTACATACTGTTTAACTTTAATCTTTATATCATCAGTAGAAATTTCAACCTCCTCAATTTTAGAGCCCTTTATTCTATCTAATAACTGGAATATGAAGTTTTTATCCATAATCACACCCTAAATTTAGTTTTATTTGTTAACTCTTTCTATATATTCACCTGTTCTTAAATCAATTTTAATTTTATCTCCTTCATTTATAAATAGTGGAACTTGAACTGTTGCCCCTGTATCAATTTTAGCTGGTTTATATGTGCTTGTAGCAGTATCACCTTTAAATCCGGGCTCTGTTTCCATAACTTCGTAAACAGCTACTTTAGGTAATTCTACCCCTATAGGTTGCCCATTATCTAAGAATATGAAAACCTCCATACCTTCTTTTAAAAATTGAGCCTCTTTTTCAATTACATCTGCAGAAACTCCAATCATATCTCCAGTGTTTGCATCAATAAACCAGTAAAAATCTCCATCTGTGTAAGAGTATGCCATCTGTTTTTGCTCAAAATCTGCCAACTCTATACTGTCTGAAGATTTATAGGTTATTTCTATAACATTTCCAGTTTTCATATTTTTAGCTTTAACTCTAACAAATGCCTGTCCCTTCCCTGGTTTAACATGGTCATAATCTAAAACTCTGAATGTTTGCCCATCGTGGATTATAAACATGTCTTTTTTAATCTGATTAATTCCTATCTTTACTCCCATAAATTCCTCTCCAAAAAATTTCTTATAACAAAGCAATATTATATCTCAATTTAGTATTTTAATTGGTAGTTAGCAAAATAGTTGATAGAAAAAATTTCAACAGAAAAATAGTCATTTAGAAAAATTTGACACACATTCTCAATGATTTAGTAAAAAATGATAACAAAAACTTTTTAGTGTTTATATTGAAAATTTTAGAAAAAAATTGACAGGAGAAAAAATAATATAATCAAAGTGATTAAAGAAAATATTCAAATTTAAAGTGGATTTGATTTTGTAGTTTAAAAGAAAAAAAAAGAGTATGGGAAAACTCCCAATTTTGAATATTATATATTGTCAATAATTTTCTTGAATGTTTCACTAGGTCTCATAGCCTTTTCAGTTTTCTCATCATCAGGATGATAGTATCCACCTATATCTTTTGGAGAACCTTCTGTAGCTTTAATTTCTTCTAATATTTTTTCCTCGTTAGCCTTTAACTCTTCATAAACTTTAGCAAACTTTTCTGCAAGTTCTTTATCTTCAGTTTGTTCTGCCAATGCTTCAGCCCAGTATAGAGCTAAATAGTAGTGTGAACCTCTAGTATCTAACTGTCCAACTTTTCTTTTGGGAGTTTTATCGTTATCTAAATATCTAGCCACCGCTTTTGATAAAGCATCTGCCACTATATCAATTCGTGGATTGTCTTTATTGTGAATAGCTTTTAATTGCTTTCTAGCTAGTTTTAAAGCTTCAACAAATGCTAAAAACTCCCCTAAGCTGTCCCATCTTAAGTGTCCCTCTTTTACGAACTGCTCAACGTGTTTAGGTGCTGAACCACCTGCCCCTGTTTCAAATAATCCACCACCTGCAATTAATGGAACTATAGATAATGACCTTGCAGATGTTCCAACTTCAATAATTGGGAATAAGTCAGTTAAGTAGTCTCTTAAAACGTTTCCTGTTGCTGCAATAGTATTTTCACCATTTCTAAATCTAGCAAGTGTATATTTCATAGCATCTTGAGGAGCTTTTATAAATATCTCTAATCCTTCTATATCATACTTTGGTAATTCTTCTTTTAGTTTCTCTATTAGGTTTTTGTCGTGAGCTCTATACTCATCTAACCAGAATACGACAGGGAAACCTGTTTCTTTAGCTCTGTTTATCGCTAATTTAACCCAGTCTCTTATTGCTATGTCTTTAGTTATGCAACTTCTCCATATATCTCCCTCGTTTACACAATGTTCTATTAATACATTACCATCTTCATCAACAACTTTTATCTTTCCATCTGCAGGTGGGAAGAATGTTTTATCATGAGAACCGTATTCTTCAGCTTTCATAGCCATTAAACCTACATTCTGAACAGTCCCTATCTTAGTTGGGTCAAACTGTCCTCTAACTTTTATATCTTCAACTATATCTTTATACATAGTTGCATAACTTCTGTCAGGAATACATAAAACTGTGTCGTCAGTTTCTCCAGATGGTCCCCAACCTTGTAAACCGTTCTTTATTACAGCTGGCACAGATGCGTCAATGATAACATCGTTTGGTCTGTGTAAGTTTGTAATTCCCTTATCGCTGTCAACCATATACATTCTTGGTCTTTTAGCATAAATCTCTTCTAAAGTTTTCTTAATTTCATTCTGTTTCTCTTCAGGTAATTTAGATAATTTATTTTCTAAATCAACTAGACCATTGTTTGGATTAAATCCAATTTCTTCTAACTCTTTTCCATACTTTTCAAATAACTCTTTATAGTAAACCCTTATAGCATCTCCAAATATAACAGGGTCAGAAACTCTCATCATTGTAGCTTTAACGTGTAATGAGAATAGAATATCTTCTTCTTTAGCCCTCTCTATCACTTCTGCAAAGTATTCTCTTAACTTCTCTCTGTTCATAAATGTTCCATCTACAACATCACCTTTTCCTACTTCTACCTCTTTTAAAACAGTTTGGTTTCCATTTTCATCTTCAAAGATGTATTTGATTTTAGTGTCCTTCTCAATTATTACAGATTGTTCATTTTCATAGAAATCACCAGATTTCATGTGTGCTACATGAGATTTTGAGTGTGGAGAAACCTCTTTTAATCTGTGAGGATGTTTTTTAGCGTAGTCTTTAACAACTTCAGCTAATCTTCTGTCAGAGTTTCCTTGTCTTAAAACAGGGTTAACAACTGAACCTACACATCTCATATATCTCTCTCTAATTTCCTTTTCTTCTTCAGTTTTTGGTTCTTCAGGAAAGTCTGGTAATGGATAACCTTGTTCTTGAAGTTCTTTAATAGTTGCTACTAACTGAGGAATAGAAGCTGAGATATTTGGTAATTTCATTATGTTTGCTTCTGGTTTCCAAACAAGCTCACCGAGATAAGCTAAATCATCATTAACTCTTTTGTCTTCAGGTAAGATGTCAGAAAATTGTGCTAATACTCTACCTGCCAATGAAATATCTCTAACTTCAATTTCTACATCTGCATCTTTTGTAAATGCTCTCATAATAGGTAATAAAGAATAGCTTGCCAATTGAGGTGCTTCGTCAACCTTCGTCCATATAATTTTTGCTTTTGCCATACAGTTTTCCCTCCTAATAATTTTTAAAGATTTATATAATGTTTTTAAATATTATACAAAAAAATAAAACGCTGTTTTAAAAATTAAAACAATAATAAAATTAATAGATAAATCAGTATAAAATAAATATAAATTGGCTTTTTTTTTACTTTTTGGCAAACTTTTTGCTTTTAGTAGAATAAAAAGTTCTTCAATATCTAACTAACAGTTTAAACTTTTTGAGGTAAAGTTATGATAGAGTTTTTAAAAAAAGTAGGTGTAGGAAAAGATAGATGGCAAGATTTAAGTTATGAGGAAAGCTTAACTGTTCAAAGGGAAATATTAAATAAAAACGTTAATGATATACAGTTAGGTTTTTTCTGGGGAGCTATAAGATTAAAACATCCGACTGTAGATGAACTTTCTGGATTTTTAGATGCTTTAAAGGAAGAGACAAACTTTCTAGAATGTGATGAATTTTCTCCGCTGGATTTGGCAGTTAACTATGATGGAAAGAACAGGTCTATTCATATACTACCATCTTCTATCTTTATAGCTACAGGTAGTGGTGCAAAAATTGTAGGACATGGAAATGAAACAGTCCCCTCTAAATTTGGAACAACATATCACCAAGTTTTAAATGCTATGGGCTGTGAGTATCCCAAAAGTCAGGAAATCATATTAAAAGCTTTAGAATTGTCAGGTTTCAGTTTTTATCACCAAAAAATGTATAATCCGAAATTACATCTCTTATTACCAAAGAGAAGAAATTTTTATTTAAGAACCTACCTAAACACTATTGAAAAAATTATTAATCCTTTTAAAACAACTAAGGTTATAATTGGAGTTAATCATAACAACTATATATCTAAGTATATAGAAATTTCTCAATATTCTGGCTTTAAAGAGAGTTTTGTTGTAAAAGGGTTAGAGGGTGGAATAGAACCTTTTATTGATAGGGAAACAAAAATATTTACAAACAAGGCTTTTTCTTTAACAATTTTGTCAAAAAATAGAGACAATAATGTATCCATTTCAAATAAAAATGTATCTCTCAAAGAAAATGCTCTTATAAATCTATCTATACTGAAAAATGAGGATAATCCATTTAGAGAGTGGGCAATTTTAACCGCTGGAATTTTAATAGTAGCCTACGGTCTAACTGAAGATATAAAGGAGGCAATAAATATAGCAGAGGAAAGTTTAAAGTCTGGTGTAGCATATGAGAATTTTGAGATATACAAATCAATAACTAGGAAGTGAAAATCTTTTTTATGTTTCTATTTTAAATCCATTAGGTAATTCTGGGAATTTTTCTATATAAATGCTCTCTGATGGAAATGCAAAGGATGAGCCGTTTTTCTCTACTATCTCCATTATTTTTAACATTACATCCTGTTTAATGGCTAAATACTCTTCCCAGTCTGCAGTGTCTGTGAATGTATAAACGAATATATTTAACGAGCTTTCTCCAAATTCATCAAAATAGACTAACAATGTGCGATTTTTATCTATTCTTGGATGTCTAATTAACATATATCTAATTTCCTCAACTATCTTACTAATAATTTTAACAGGTGTATCGTAGGTTAATCCTATATACATCTTTATTCTTCTGTTCTGTCTTCTTGAAAAATTCTCTATAGGATTGTTAGCTATATAGCTGTTTGGAACAGTTATTAATGATTTTTCAAATGTCCTTATCTTTGATGTCCTCAAACCTATATCTTCAACTATACCTTCCACCGAACCTATCTTTACCCAATCTCCCAACTTCATAGATTTATCTGCAAGTATTGTTAAACCACCAAAGAGATTTGCTACTGTATCCTTTGCCGCCAATGCAAAAGCTAAACCACCTAGTCCCAAAGATGCTACAAATGCAGAGACATTAATTCCCCACTCCTGTAAAACTGCCACTACTGAAAGAACAACAACTAACGCTTTTAATGTTTTTATAAGGAAATTTCCTATCTCTTGAGATAGTTCTTTCCCAAATTTAGCTGAAAATTTATAAATTTCCGCTTTAAATATGTTTACCGCATTATAAAAAGCCCAGAAAACAGCAACTATCAGTAAGCTTTTTATAAAATGCCTTACTATTTCTCCCTTTAAACCTAAAATATTTATAGCAGACCATATACCTAGAACTATAAATAGGTATCTTGTAGGGGCTATTAGAAGTTTCAGAATTTTATCATCTAATTTAGTCTTTGTTTTTCTTACAGCCTGTCTTAATAACTTTATAACAAAGTATGTAAAAATCTTTCTTAAAAATAAGAATAGTAAAAAAACAGAGAGGGCTAAAATCCACTTATAGAGGGAAATTCCAAATATAGGCTGTTCAAAGAAAAGAGCTAAATCTTTATCTAACAGTTTTAATAATCTATCCATTATTTACTATCTATGTTTTAAAGATATTAATTGTGAATTCTAAACTTCCCGATAAACTGAGTTTATCTCCATTTTTTAATGGGAACTCCTGCATAGGAAGAAGTTTCAAACCATTTAGATATGTTCCATTTGTGCTGTTTAAATCCTGAACAAACCAAGTTCCCTCTTTATACATAAATTTCGCATGTTTTCTAGAAACTGTTTTATACCTCTGTAAGAAATCTCCACCTACTCCATGTCTTCCAACAACATCCCCATCTCTAACCACAATTTCAAAATCATCACCTTTTAGAACAAGTTTACTTTTACTTAAAATAACTGTTTTTTCACTTTCCTCTAAATCAAGTAAATCAAATGGAAGTTTTGTATCCTGTGTTTTATGTTCATCTCCTCCTTTACTTATTTCCTCACACTCAATAGGTGGAATAGATGTAATATCTGTCATACAGTTTATACATATTGGCTCATCAGGAGGATTTTTAGTTCCACATGTTGGACATATCTTACATAAGCTCATCCAGTATCTCCTTTATATCTTTTTGATAAGGTATTCCTAATATATATATATCGCTATTTTTTTCTACAATTTGCAAGTGTTTATTTTTTTTCTTTTTCCTATATTCATTATAAATTTTTTCAAGTTTTTTGTTAAATATATACATTTTTTGATTATCTGAACCTTTCCATATATACTCAGTTTCCAAACCTTCTACAAATCTTCCAGAGATTAAAACATCTATATATTTTAAAATATCCTTATATCTATCTTTTATTTCTTCATACTCATAGCCAGTATATACGAGAATATCTTTAAATCCATTTAACTTGAGCTTCTTTAATAAATACTCCAATGCTTTCGGTTGGTCGAATGGCTCACCACCAGATATAGTGATATTTTTAGATGGATAGCTTAATATTTCTCTTAAAACTTCATTTACATCTCTTACATATTTTTTATCAAATTTCCAAGTATATTTGGACATACACCCTTTACATTTTATACTACATCCTTGAAACCAAACTCCTATCCTTTTCCCAACCCCTAGAGTGTAAACAGGATAATGTATAAGATTTATAATTATATCCATTTTTCTTCATCTCCAATTTCACTAATAATATTTATAAAATTAAAATATTTAATTATAATACTGTGAAATTTCTTTACTTCTTTAGGATTAATAAATTAAATGATAGATATTTTAAATAACCCGTTAATACTAAACAGTTTAATAGGTGGAGTGATTTTAACGGTTCTACTGTCTGTAATATCCTTATTTGTTTATCTTAGAAATTGGTCTTTTATAAATGTTGGTATATCACATGCTACATTTGGAGGATTAGCTTTAGGAGTATTTTTAGGAATAACACCAACTATAACCGCTTTAGTTTTTGCAGTTTTAATAGGATTTTTAATTGGATATATAAGTAGAAAGGGAAGTATAAATGAGGACACATCTATAGGAATACTATTTTCAATCTCTATGGCTTTAGGGGTTATCTTACTAACAAAAAGTCCAAACTATACAAACGATTTATTTACATTTTTATTTGGAAATATACTAACTATAACAACTACAGATATATACACAGTTCTTATATTCTCAATATTTACAATAGCTTTTATATGGATAAACTTTAATAAACTGATGTTCTGTTGTTATAATGAAGAAGTTGCGTATGTTAGCGGTATAAACACAACATTTTATTATTACAGCTTAATAATAATAGTGGCTATTACAACTGTTTTAGCAGTTAAGCTGGTAGGTGTAATTTTAGCATCTGCAATGATGATTTTACCATCAGCTTTCTCTAAACAACTCTTTTGGCATTACAAAAAAATAATAATTTTTTCCATATTCAGTAGTGTAATTTTTGTAATTTCAGGTATATATATAGCCTATCTTTTAGATACACCACCGGGGGCAACTATAGTTTTTGTTTACTCTATAGCATTCTTTTTAGCATTTGGTATTAATAAACTTAAAGAGATATTAGGATGAGGGAAACTTTTAAATATATAAGGAAAAATAAACTGGCTTTTTTATCTTTACATATACTTATAATTTTATATGTTGTATCTATATTTGCAGACTTTATAGCTCCATATCCATACGATTATCAACATAAAGATTGTCAGTATCATCCGCCGACGAAACTTCACTTTATAGACGAAAAAGGAAATATTCATTTAATACCTTTTGTCTATAAGTATGAAAAAATAAGTCCCACTTTACCTATATACAGGGAAGTTAAAACAGAGAAGTATAAACTAAAATTTTTTGTTAAAGGAGAAACACATTATCTATTTGGATTATTCAAAACGGATATACATCTTTTCGGCGTAGATAAGGGAGGAAAAATATTTTTACTTGGAACAGATAAGTTAGGAAGAGATATTTTTTCTAGGATACTATACGGAGGTAGAATATCACTATCTATAGGATTAGTTGGAGTTCTAATATCATTTACAATAGGAGCTTTAATTGGTGGTATCTCAGGATATTTCGGAGGAATTACCGACAATGTCCTAATGAGACTTTCTGAAGTTATAATGTCTTTCCCGGGATTTTATCTTATATTAGCTCTTAGGGCAGTATTCCCAGCTGATATATCTTCAGTGGAGTTATACTTTCTGATAGTTATAGTTTTATCATTTATAGGTTGGGCTGGATTAGCTAGAGTTATTAGAGGTATGGTTTTATCAATTAGAGAGAAAGAGTTTGTTATAGCTGCCCAATCTTATGGAGCTTCTCCTTTAAGGATTATTTTAAAACATATAATTCCTAACACCTTCTCATTTTTATTAGTATCTGCTACATTGTCAATCCCTGCCTATATACTTGGTGAAAGTGCATTATCAGTTTTAGGGCTCGGTATTCAAGAGCCTTATGCAAGCTGGGGAAATATGTTAGCTGATGCGAGAAGTATATCTGTTATATCAGAATATCCTTGGATACTATCATCAGGAGTTGCTATATTTATTACAATTTTGGCATTTAATATACTGGGAGATGCTTTAAGGGATGCATTAGACCCTAATTTAAGAAAAAATCTTTAAAAGGAGTATAGAAATGTCTTTACTGGAAAAACAGATAAATGCAATAAAGGAAATATATAGGGAGTTAGACAAAGCTAAATCAAATATAAAGCCTGTTATTTTAGGAAAGTTTGCGTTAACAGTTTACACACAGGGACTTTATCCTGCTTCCAATATCTCTTTACTATTTCCTGATTTAGAGTTATTAAGGAAAGTTCTTAAAGAGTTAGGTTATCAACATATAGGAAATGATTACTGGCTAAAGGATGATATAGCAGTGGAGATAAGCAAAAATTTTGAGTTGATAGCTACAGGAAAGTTTAATCAGGTTGAAGTTGATACTGAAATCATGAATGTTATCTCTTTAGAAGATTTATTAGCTGACATGATGAACCAATGTTTAGAGGGAGATAATCTTGTGTGTGATTTAATTAAAGTGTTGATAGCTTCATATAGAGATATGATAGATTTTCATTATTTATACACAGGTTTAAAAAATAAAAAGGCTGTTATAAAATTTAAAAAGTTGAGAAGAGAGTTGGAGTAGATATAGATATGAATTTAAATTTAAAATTCATTCTTATGCTTTTTCTTCTTATAGTCTCTTCAAAGGTTTTTGCTGAAAATGAGAAATGTGAATACTGTATTCCTAACGGCTCTAATATTACATGCGAAGAAATCAAGGAAGCACTAAATTTAATCAATAATAAAATTAGAGCCGAAGTTAAAGTTCAACCGCTAAGCTGGGATTGTTCTTTAGCTGAAGGTTCTCAAAAATGGGCTGAAAAGTTAACAGATTTAGGATATTTAGAACATTCTAAAGATAGAAATTATGGGGAAAATCTGTATATGTTTTACTCATCTTATGGAGCTATTCCACCATTAAAAAATGCAATACTGTCTTGGTATTCAGAAAAAAAGGATTTTGTTTATGGAGAAAAGTATTGGTGTAAAACTGGAAAAATCTGTGGTCATTATACACAGTTAGTTTGGAGTGATACAGAAAAAATTGGATGTGGCAAAGCTAAAAAGGATAATAAGGTTTTTATAGTTTGTAGATTTTATCCTGCTGGAAACTGGATAGGGAAACAGCCTTATAAAAAATGAGATACTTTAAAGTTTTTTTTATTTTAATCTTTGTTTTTTCTCTTTTTTCCTGTAATAGAGTTGACCCATCAACTCCAGATAGAATGTTATTAACTGCCTCTAAAGTTGGTAATATAGACTATGTAAAACTTGCAATAGCTAAAGGAGCTAATCTAAATGTGAAAGATGAAAACGGAAGCACTCCACTACATTGGGCTACCTATTACGAATATACAGCTATTATAAAACTTTTACTAATGCAAGGAGCAAATCCCTATATAACCGACAACTACGGTTTAACTCCAATAGACGTTGCTAAATTTAATAAAAAGGAAAAGGCATTAAAGATATTTAGAGAATTTGGATATTTGAAAGATTAGCCATTAAAAAATCTCCAATATAAGCTGATAGAACTCCTAAAAAAGCTCCTGTTAAAACATCTATTGGAAAGTGAGCTCCCATATATACCCTGCCAAATGCAATTAGAAGTGCATATATGGAGAGGATAAAGATTACTAAAGGAGTTCCATAGAAAATAAACACTCCTAAAATTGTAAATGCTAGAGCGGTATCAGCAGAAGGAAAGCTTTTAAGAGAGACAGGTTCAAGTAAAAATACATTATCAAGTAGTTTAACTGGTCTTTGATGTCTAAATGTATACTTTAAGACAGGCATCATTATACCTGTTAATACTAGAGATAATATCAGATGTATAACTGCCTTTTTACCTCCCTCAAGGTAAAAAATAGGTAAAAATATAGGTATTGAATAGCTTTTTCCCATTAAATAGAAGTATTTATAAAATTTATCTAAAAACCTATTTCTTTTAGAATTGATTAGATAAAAAAGTTTAATATTCCATTTGATTTTTAACTGCCAATTGTTTGGAATGAAACCTTTTTTAGCCATTTACCACCTCAAATATATTTGTTATCCCTACAGGTCTAAATCCAAAGAAAATATTCCCAATTTTAAAATCATACTCATAAATTTCAAGATGATAGGCTCCCTCTTCATTTAAAATGTATGAAAAGCTGTTTTTATCTGTAATTAACACTGGTTTGTTATCTCTCTTTAAAACTTTTATAGATTTAACTTCCTTCGTTAAAACATCACAGTTTATACAACTGTTTTTAGGAATTTTATCTTCATTGAGATAGATATTTTTATCTTTTTCTATCCAGATTAAAGCTTCAAATTTATTTAGAAATATAAAGTTATTTCCTTTTTTTAATTCTTCTAAAATATCTTCCTTTCCCTTTAAAGCTTTTTTTGAGTAAACTTTGTTTAAAACCCATTTGAAACCGCTAATATAAGATGGAATTAAAACTCCATTAGTATGTTCCTGATACACAAATTTAACATGGTGGTCTAATCCACCGATTATCTTTAATCCTTTTGCTCTCTGATAGTATAACTTTACCCATTTTTCTAAAGGTAATAAACTATTCCATTTTCTATATGGATTTTTTGTAAAAGGTAATAAAAAGAGATTTTTTAATACAGTTAATATTGAAAGGGATTTTTTCCAAACGATAGCATCTTTAACATTTATAAGCTCGTAGAGATAATCCTTTTTAAAATCTCCTTTCCACCTGTAATGTTCAAACTCAAAGTTATTCGGATGAGATATAACAGGTAGTTTATTATCAAGTAAAAGAAGTCTTCCTTCCTCTGTATTGACTTCTATTCCAGCTGATATATTTTCAGTTTCAAAATATTTAAAGTCTGTGTTATCGTGGTCTGTTATAAAAACAAAATCTATACTATTAACTTCCATAGCTTTTTTTATGTCGGAAGGTTTACCTAAAGAATCAAATGAGAACTGTGTATGTATATGGATAATAACATTATAGTAATTAAGAACTGGAGGTTTACTTTTTAAATTTGGTATTAAGTTTTTTTCTAAAAACTTCAACTTTCTTACAGGTCTAAAATCCATAAATAAGATAAAAACAAGGATGAAAACTAAAATAACAAATATATAAAACATTAGTTTTATCCTCTTAATCAGAATATTTAAACTAAATTAGTATATAGAAGAAGAAATATTTTTTTATGAATATACAGAGAAAATACACTTAAATGAAAGATTTCTTATAAAGGAAATTTCCTCAGATTGCTATTTTTCAATCAAATCAAAAGATATAAATTTTTATAAAGTATGCATTAGTTATTAATAACTAACATAAAAATATGCTTAATTTAGTTTATTATACCTATATAAATTTGCTATTGAATGATTTTAATCATAGAGTTATTATAATATGTAAAAGTTTTTGAATAGGTTTCACTATTATTACAATGAGAAAAATCAGTGTTTTAAATAACTCTTAAGGGGAGTGATAAGATGAAAGAACAGGAGAAAAAAAATCTAAACCAATCAAATGAAAGCCTTTCGAACGTTTCTACTATTGATTTATCCCGTAGAGATTTTCTCAAAGCCAGTGCAGTTGTGGCTGCTGCAATGTCTGTTGGTATGAATATACCTGAAGAGCTGGTGCAAAAAGCTGAAGCTGGAGAAAAAGGGTGGAGATGGGATAAGGCAGTTTGTCGTTTCTGTGGAACAGGTTGTGGAATTATGATAGCTGTGAAGAACGACAGAATTGTTGCTGTAAAGGGTGACCCTAAAGCTCCAGTTAACAAAGGTCTCAACTGTATTAAAGGATATTTCACTGCAAAAATAATGTATGGGGCAGACAGATTAACCAAGCCATTGTTAAGGGTTAATGAAAAGGGTGAGTTTGACAAAAGGGGTAAGTTTAAACCTGTAAGCTGGAAAAAAGCTTATGAGGTAATGGCTCAACAGTTTAAAAAGGCATACAACGAGTTAGGACCTGAAGGTGTGGCTATATTTGGTTCAGGACAGTATACGATAATGGAAGGTTATGCAGCTGCGAAGTTGATGAAAGCAGGTTTCCGTTCAAACAATATAGACCCCAATGCTAGACACTGTATGGCATCTGCAGTTGTAGGATTTATCCAGACATACGGAATTGACGAACCGCCGGGATGTTATGACGATATAGAGTTGACAGATACAATCTTCGTCTGGGGCTCAAATATGGCTGAAATGCACCCTATACTGTGGGCTAGGGTGACAGATAGAAAATTGTCAGACCCAGACAGAGTTAAAGTAGTTGTTTTATCAACTTTCAGACACAGGACTATGGATTTAGCGGATATAGACATTGTCTTCAGACCACAAACAGATTTGGCTATTATGAATTACATCGCAAGGGAGATAGTTTATAACCATCCTGAAGCAATAGATTGGGATTTCGTTAAAAATCACTGTGTATTCACTACAGGTCCAATGGACACCGGTTATGGAATGAGGCACCCTAATGAAGCTAAAAAGTTAGGTTATTCTGCAAACGGCAAAAAGAGTTTCAGATTTAGAAGCTCCAGCTTTAAGTGTTTATGGCTACAAAAAAGGTGATTTAATCAAAATGAATAATAGAAAATCTGCCGGTAAACACTGGATTATATCATTTGAAGAATTTAAAAAGGCTCTAGAGCCTTACACATTAGACTATGTGGCTAGAATAGCTAAGGGAGACCCTGACGAGCCATTAGAACAGTTTAAAGCTAAACTGAAAAAAATGGCTGAGTTATACATAGATAAAAATAGAAAAGCAGTAACATTCTGGACTATGGGATTTAACCAGCATACAAGAGGTAGTTGGGTTAACGAACAGGCTTATATGATACACCATCTATTAGGAAAACAGGCACAACCGGGTAATGGAGCGTTCTCAATAACTGGACAACCATCTGCATGTGGAACAGCTAGGGAAGTAGGAACATTCTCCCACAGATTACCAGCTGATATGGTCGTTAAAAATCCTAAACATAGAAAAATCTCAGAGAAGATATGGAATATTCCCCATGGAACAATTAATCCTAAAGTAGGTTCTCATATAGTCAAAATAATGAGAGACCTTGAAGATGGAAA
>QNZC01000068.1 GCA_003978565.1 Persephonella sp.
GTTCCTACAAAAAACAAAATGTTTAATGAGTTTACTCTAAAATCTTTTATCTTACCTATCAAAAATAAAATTCCCATTAGAGATGCCCTTATAACTGGAATTTTTAATCCAGTTAGAAATGGAAATATAGCTACTAAAATAGCTACGAAGATATATCTAAACTCTCTTTTTAATGGATAGAAGATTACCAGTAAAACTGTTATTAACATTCCTACATGTAAACCTGATATGGCCAATAGATGAATTAAACCTGAATTGATAAATATCCTTCTAGTTTCTGTATCAATATTTCCCCTATCTCCAAATATTAGAGCTTCACCTACAGAGTATAAAGTTTTATCATCTACTTTTTCTTTGAAGTTTTCCTTTAGCTTATTTTTTAATTCCAGCAGATATATAAATGGATTATTATCATTTTTAATTTTATAACTGTATCCATAAACATTTATAGAGTTTTTATACAGCTTTAATCTTCCCGTTAGATTTACTTCAGAAAATAAAAAGACTTTTAAATTTTCAGGTTCTTTTGAGAATAAAATTACCTTTACCTTCCTGTTTAATAACTCTTTGTAATCTGATTGATTAACTTTACAGTAAAATTTTATCTGTTTTTTATAAACTGTAGGTATATCAATAACCTTACACTGTAAGGCTACAGATTTTTTATTTTGAATATTGTTCAAGCTCTTTTCATTTATACTGTATCCTAAAACTAAACTGAATATAGCTAAAGTGATAAGGGCTATTTCTCTCTTTGCTATCAGTAAAGCTAAAGATAGGATTAATAGAAAAATTAATGGAAGTTCTATATTTATTAACTCTTTAAGAATTATTCCAGTTGATATAAATATAAATGGAATAAAAAACGGATATTTCATAATTATTTGGAATTATAATTTATAACTCTTTAGAGTTAATAACAAAACTTACTGGTCCATCGTTTTCTATAAAAACTTTCATATCTGCTCCAAACTTTCCAGTTTCTACAGGAACGTATTTTTTCAATTCTTCTATAAACTTTTCATACAGTTCTTTAGCCCTTTTAGGTTCTTCCGCATTCTCAAATGAAGGTCTTCTTCCTTTTTTTATATTACCTGCAAGTGTAAATTGTGAGATAACCAAAGCTTTACCGTTAATATCAATTAGAGATAAATTCATCTTTCCATTTTCATCTTCAAAAATTCTTAAGAAAGGTATCTTATTTATTAATTTTTTTATATCTTCCTCTGTATCTCCCTTTACTACTCCAAGAAGTATATTTAACCCTTTGTCTATCTCTCCAACCACTTCACCATTAACTTCAACATAAGATTTATTAACCCTCTGTATAACTGCTATCATTCTTCCCTCTCCTTTAAATATATATTTTCTATCTTCACTCCGTTAAAAATCAGTTTAACTATTTTCAGACTATTTTTTTCATTAAGATAAAAAAGATTGTATTTTGTTTCTTCAGGATGAATTTTTAGTAAATTAACATTTGGTTTTGAATTTGAAATTTTTTTGTCGTATAGGATAACTTCCATCTTATCTGTCAAAAGAAATATTCCACTGAATTTATCATTAGAGTTTGTATAAATTAATAGATTTATTTTTTCTCTTCTTTTATTTTTCTGTTTTAGTATATCTTTGGTAAGAGTGATTAAACTTTCAGGAATTTCTTCAAAAGAAAATGAGGTTATACAGTTTATATATGAGTAGTTTTCATTTCTTGGATATATCTCAACACAACTGTTGAATGTGTTCGATAACATTCCAATTTTAACATTTATTAGATATTTGTATTTTTTCAAATTTTTATCTTTGGAAGAAATAAACTCTACATTCTCAAAATTTTGTAGAAAAAAATCTTTTATAAACTCCTCATACTTTGGATTTAAATTTATAAGCTCTATTTTTCTTAAAGCTACCTCATAAGAATAACAAAAATTAAAAATGACAAAAAGTAAGAGAAAGAAAAGAGATTTTCTCATTGTTAATTAATCTGTTTGTTGTTCCTTATAGCTTAACTTCCTTGTAGCACTTTCCCTCGTTATTGCCACTATTCCAGTTCTTGCTATATCTTTTAAGCCAAAAGGTCTTATTAAATCTATAAAAGCTCCTATCTTTTCAGTATCCCCTGTTATCTCTATAGTGTATGTGTCTGTATATACATCAACTATTCTCGCTCTGAATATATCAACAAGTCTCATTATCTCGTTTCTTTCACTATCAGTTCCTGCATGAACTTTTATAAGGGCAAGCTCCCTCTCTATATGTGGCTGGTTTGTTATATCTCTTACCCTTAAAGTTTCTATAAGTTTTCTTAACTGTTTTATTATCTGTTCTATAATTCTCTCATCACCATTTACAACAATAGTTATTCTCGCAACGTTAGGCTCATTTGTTTTTCCTACAGAGAGGCTCTCTATATTGTATCCTCTACCTGCAAATAGACTGGTTATTCTAGTTAACACACCAAAGTTATGTTGAGCCCTTACGATAATAATATGTTTTCTTACCTCTGTCTTTTTCTCTTCTCTAACCTTTAATACTTTAATTTCTTCTCCCATTTAAACAAACTCCTTAAAGGTTTTTAACCTACAAGATACATTGTTTCTGCTTCTCCCTTCTCTTTAGGAGAAAGTATCATCTCTCTATAGCTTTTACCTGCAGGAACCATAGGTAAAACATTTTCCTCTCTATCAACAACAAAGTCTATTAAAACAGGTCTGTCATTTACCTTTAGAGCTTCATTTATAACTTTAGAGACTTCAGAAGGTTTTGTAGCCCTTAATCCTACTGCTCCAAAACTTTCTGCAAGTTTTACAAAGTCCGGTTGAGTTGCTAAACATACAGAGGAGTATCTGCTGTCATAAAATAGCTGTTGCCACTGTCTAACCATTCCTAAGAATGAGTTGTTTATTAAAGCTATAATTACAGGTATTCTATACTGAACTGCAGTAATAAGGTCCTGAACATTCATTATAAAAGAACCATCTCCCTCTATAGCTATAACTTTTTTATCAGGTTTTCCAAGTTTTGCACCTACTGCCGCAGGAAAGCCGTATCCCATTGTTCCTAAACCACCGGAGTTTAAAAACTGTCTAGGGAATTTATACTTATAAAACATTGCTGCCCACATCTGATGTTGTCCAACACCTGCGGTGATAATCGCCTCCCCTTTCGTTGCTCTGTAGATTTCTTCAATAACATACTGAGGTTTAATAATCTTATCTGACTTTTGATATGTTAAAGGATGTTTTTCCTTCCATTTCTCTATCTGTTTTATCCACTGCTCCCTAGCCTTTACCCACTCTATAGGTTTTTTCTTCAACTCTTTAATTAATTTTTGTAAAACTAATTTAACATCTCCAACAATTGGAACATCAACAGTTATGTTTTTGCTGATAGAAGCAGGGTCTATATCTATATGGATAATTTTTGCTTCAGGAGCAAACTCTTGAATTTTTCCGGTCACTCTATCATCAAATCTTGCCCCGACTGCTATTAATAGGTCTGAATAGTAAACTGACATATTAGCATAGTATGTGCCATGCATTCCTAACATATGTAAAGCTAACGGATGTTCTTCATCGAAAATACCTTTTGCCATATTTGTTGTTGTTAAAGGTATTCTAGTTAACTCTACAAGCTCCTTGATTTCTTCCGATGCTCCAGATAGGACGGCTCCTCCACCAACGTATAAAACAGGTCTCTTTGCTTTTCTTATTAATTCTGCCGCTTTTTTTATCTGTGATGGATTTCCTTCATAATGGGGTTTATATCCCGGTAAAGATGCCTCTACATCTTTCTCCGTAGGTATTTTATAATCGTAAACCTGCTGTGTTATATCTTTGGGAATATCAACTAAAACTGGTCCCGGTCTGCCAGTTCTAGCTATATAGAAAGCCTGTCTAAGTATTAACGCTAAATCTTTTATATCTGTTACTAAAAAGTTATGTTTGGTTATAGGTCTGGTTATACCTACAACGTCAGCTTCCTGAAAGGCATCTGTTCCTATATAGTGTGTAGGAACCTGCCCTGTAATAGCAACCATAGGCACTGAATCCATATAGGCAGTAGCTATACCGGTCACTAAGTTTGTTGCTCCCGGTCCAGAAGTGGCTAAAACAACTCCAACTTTACCTGTTGCCCTAGCGTATCCATCTGCCATATGTGAGGCGGCTTGTTCGTGTCTGGCTAGTATATTTTTTAATGGTGCATCGAAAAGTGCATCGTAAACTTCCATTATTGCCCCACCGGGAAGTCCGAAGACAGTATCAACCCCTTCTTCTAATAAAACATCTATTACTATATCTGCTCCTCTCTTCTTTGGCATTTTAAAAACCTCTTAAATTAATATTTAAAAATTAAAATTATTAAAAACAATGAAAAAATTATTATACGATTTATCATAATTAAACTGAAATTTTTAATTGAATATTGCATCTACAAATGCTTTTGCATCAAAAGGTTGTAAATCCTCTATTCCTTCACCTACACCTATATATTTAACAGGGATTTTCAACTCTTTGCATATGGGAATTATAGCTCCACCTTTTGCAGTTCCATCCAGTTTAGTTATTATTATTCCTGAAATATCTGTAGCCTCTTTAAATGTTTTTGCCTGATTAATTGAGTTCTGTCCTATTGTTCCATCTAATACTAGAATTGTTTCCACAGGTTGATTTGGAGCTAGTTTTTTAATTGTTCTTTTGATTTTTTGTAATTCTTTTATTAAGTGGTCTTTAGTGTGAAGTCTTCCAGCAGTATCTATTAATACTATATCATCTTCTCTAGACTGTGCTGATTTTACTGCGTCAAAAACAACTGCTGAAGGGTCTGCCCCCTGTGAATGTTTTACAATTCTAACATCTGACCTTTTAGCCCATTCTTCTAACTGGTCTATAGCCGCCGCCCTAAATGTATCAGCTGCTGCCAAAACAACTGATTTTCCATCTTTTTTAAATTGTGATGCTAACTTTCCTACTGTTGTTGTTTTTCCACTACCATTAACTCCAACAAAAAGTATTACCGCTGGCTTTTCTTCTCCTAGCTCAAGTCTCCCTTCACACTCCTTTAGAATTTCATACAGTTTTTCTTTTAAAAGTTCTTTTAATCCTTCACCGTCTTTAATCTTTCTTTTTTTACTTTCTTTTCTTAAAAATTCTATTATTTCTTCTGTGGCTTTAACTCCAACATCTGCCTGTAATAAAACCATCTCTATGTCTTCAAACAGACTTTCATCTATTTTTCTTCCAAATGAAATTTTTGAAAAACTATCAGATAGTTGATTTTTAGTTTTCCTTAAGCCTTCCTTTAGCCTATTGAACATTGATTTAAACATTTATTTACCTCAAAAATTTTTTTATTTATTTTTTAAATTTTATCACTGAATAAAGCTAATAAGTAATTTTTATACTTTCAACATTATTGATATTAGATTTTATTTATTCTATTATCTTCCTTTCTATAGTTTAATTTTTTCTTTAAAAGATTTCATTCTACTTTTTGTGAGTTATTTAATTTAAAATTAAAAGCATTCAATTTAAGATATGTTTTATAGTCCTAAAAGATAAGAGGTATAAAAATGAACAATTTTAAAATTTTAAATCAAATCAACAACTATAAAGATATAAAAACCCTTTCCTACGACCAGTTAAGAGAGTTAGCAACAGATATAAGAGAGTATATTATAGATATAACTTCAAAAAATGGCGGTCATATAGGACCATCACTTGGAGTTGTAGAGTTAACATTAGCGTTATTAAGAGTTTTTGACCCTGAAGTTGACAGAATAGTTTGGGATATAGGACACCAAGCATACGCCTATAAAATATTAACCGATAGAAAAGAACAGTTTAAAACATTAAGACAGTATAAAGGTATATCCGGATTTTTAAAGATAAAAGAATGTCCCAAATATGACCATTTTGGAGCAGGACACAGTAGCACATCAATATCTGCCACACTCGGAATGAGGATAGGAAAGGATTTATTAAAAAAAGATGGTTATGCTGTTGCTATAATAGGAGACGGCTCAATGACAGCTGGACAGGCATTTGAAGGATTAAACAATGCCGGTTGGTTAGACCCTTCAAAATTTATAGTAATACTAAATGACAATCAGATGTCCATATCTCCAAATGTTGGGGCTATATACAGATATTTCAACAAAATAATAACCAATGAAGCCTATATTAAATCAAGGCAGAAATTAAAAGATTTACTTAAAAAGATGTTTGGAGAGAGCTCCGCTAAATTTGCAAGAAAGCTGGAAGAGTTTGCAAAAGGATTAATAACACCGGGAGTTTTATTTGAAGAACTAGGTTTTACATACATAGGAACAATAGACGGTCATAATCTAAAAGATTTAGAAGAAACATTAGAAAAAATCAAAACAATAAGAGGACCTGTGTTAGTTCATGTTATTACTCAGAAGGGAAGAGGTTTTAAACCTGCTGAAGATAACCCAACACCATTTCACGGAATATCACCATTTGACAAAATTACAGGAACACCAATAAAGAAAGCTATAACTAAACCTAATTGGAGTAAAGCATTTGGAGAAGCATTAATTGAACTGGCGGAAAAAGATGAGAAGATAGTAGCAATAACACCGGCTATGAGAGAAGGCTCTGGGCTAACAGAATTTTCAAAAAGATTTCCTGACAGATTTTTTGATGTTGGAATTGCAGAACAACATGCTTCAACATTTGCAGGAGGATTAGCCAGAGAGGGAATTATACCAGTTGTTTCATACTACTCAACATTTTTACAGAGGGCATATGACCAAGTTATACACGATATAGCATTACAGGAGCTACCGGTTGTTTTTGCAATTGACAGAGCAGGATTAGTTGGAGAAGATGGACCAACACATCATGGAGTTTTTGATATAGCCTTTTTAAGAACAGTCCCTAATATAGTTATTACTGCACCTAAAGATTGGCAAGAGTTAAGGGATTTACTATACACAGGAATATATTCAGGAAAGGTTTTTGCGATAAGATACCCTAGAGGAACAGTTATAGGAGAAAAAAAGGAAGGTTTTAATAAGTTAAAAATTGGTAGTTGGGAAGTTTTAAAGGAAGGAAAAGATTTAGTTATACTAGCTGTTGGTAAGTATGTTAAAAAGGCGTTAGAGACGGCAGATATACTAAATAAGTATGGTTTTAAACCTACTGTAGTTAATGCAAGATTTATTAAACCTATGGATTACAAACTGTTAGATGAGCTTTTAAAAATAAATGAGTATATTATCACAATGGAAGACGGAGTTTTAAAGGGTGGTTTTGGAAGTGGAGTTGTAGAGTATATAACAGACAACCTTTACTTTAATAAAGTTTTAAGATTTGGAATTCCTGATAGATTTATAGAGCACGGAAAGATTGAGTTGTTGGAAAAAGATTTAGGATTACTTCCTGAACAGATGGCAGAAAAAATAAAGAAAATGCTTTTAAACTCAAACTATAAAGTTGTATGTTAAAACTGAATATCAAAGGCATCAAAAACTGGACCTTCATAACACACCCTTTCATATTTTTCTTCCTTCACATTTTTTATTACACAACCTATACATATACCGAAACCACAAGCCATTTTACTCTCAAGTGATAGATATGTTGGTATATTTATCTCCTTTGCAACCTTCACTACTGCCTTCATCATACCTTTAGGACCACAAACCATTAAGGCAGTATTTTCTTTTTCTAAAGCCAACTCCTTTAAATCTTTAGTTATCAATCCCTCTATTCCATAACTTCCATCTTCTGTATAAATTAAAGTTTTATCTTTAAAGCCATTTTCCTCAATCCAATCTAACATTGATAGCTGTTCTCTTCTTCTAACTCCATATAGGGCAGTAAAGTTTTTCCCTTTCTCTTTTAACCTTTTCATTAACAGTGATAAACCGGCGAAACCTATGCCTCCACCAACAAGTATATAGTTATCAAACTTATCCTCTGGAAAAAATCTTTTACCTAATGGAGCTAATATTTCTATAAACTCACCTTTTTTTCTATAAGTTAATGTTTCTGTCCCCTTACCATACACATCGTAAAAGAATAAAACTTCATCTCCATCAATATCTGCTATAGCAAAAGCCCTCCTCATCATAGGGTCAAACTGGGTGTCATATGTAGGTTTAATCATTGCAAATGCTCCAGCTGGTGAGCCTTTTAAATCTGGAGCTTTAACCCTTAAAAGCCAAGTTCTTCCAGAAATGTATCTGTTCTCCAATATCTCATACTTTTTGTCAAATATCATCTGCCCCTTACCTACCTTAAAAGTTGAAATACCTAATCTTAAACACTAGTATTATATACTGTTATTCTATAATTTTAATTTTAAAAGAAGGTTAATGCCTTTGAGAAAAAAAAATAGATTAAAAAGTTTTATAAAGTTTCTTTTTTATTCATTTTTAATAATTTTTTCTATAGGTTTGTCCTTTGTTATTTACTATATATCTGAAGCTATACAAGATATTCCTGATGTCAGACAACTAGAGACATTTAAACCTCGTCAGGTTATTCAGGTATTTGATTACAAAGGAAAACTAATAACGGAGTTTTACTATCAAAGAAGAAAGTATGTTTCCATCAACAAAATTCCTAAGATTGTAAAAGAAGCATTTATATCTATAGAGGATAAAAACTTTTACAAAAATAATGGTATTGATATTGAAGGTATAGTTAGAGCAGCTATAAAAAATATAGCAACTGGTAAGATTGTTGCCGGTGGAAGCACAATATCACAACAGCTTGTAAAAAATCTATTTTTAACCCCTAAAAAAAGTTTTAAAAGGAAGATTAAAGAGGTGTATCTAGCAATAAAACTGAATAAAACTTACCCAAAAGATAAAATACTTGAGATGTATCTTAATTACATATACCTTGGGCATGGAGCCTATGGTGTAGAAGCTGCTTCACAGGTTTACTTTGGAAAACATGTATGGGAACTAAATTTGTGTGAAGCTGCTACCATAGCCGGTTTACCTAAAGCCCCAAGTAAGTATGACCCTTATAAAAATCCAGAGTTAGCCAAATACAGAAGAGACCTTGTATTAACTAGAATGGTAGAGGAAGGATACATATCACCACAGCAGGCTAAAGGGTGTAAAGAGAAACCTATAAAACTTGTAGGAAACGACAAAGGTCATAGGAGATATGACGATTACTTTACCGAAGAGGTAAAAAAGTGGTTTATAGAGAACTTTGGTATAGATGCATTCTATAAGGGTGGTTATAAAATTTATACTACTTTAGATTTAGATTTACAGAAAAAAGCTACAAAATTAGTTCAAGAACATTTAGAAAAACTACAGGAAACTGTCGGTTTTCCAAGTTTAACTACAGGTGAAAAAAGAAAACTCCTAAAACTTTATAAACAGGAAGAAAGTATAAAAGAATTAAAAAAAGGAAATATTTATATAGCTGTTATTGAAGATATAGATTATAAAAATCATCTTATCAAGTTTAAGATTTATGATTTTGAAGGGGAAGTTTTATTTAATGGTAATTTAGGCAAAGCTAAAAAGGGAACTCCTTTTTATGTTAAATATCTTGGAAACAATAAATTTAAATTTGTTCCTTTTTTAGAAACTGCATTAATTTCAATATACCCAAAAACAGGAGCAATAAGGGTATTAATTGGTGGATACTCATTTAAGAAAAGTAAATTTAACAGAGTAGTTCAAACCAGAAGACAACCCGGTTCAGCTTTCAAGCCTATAGTTTACGCAATGGCTATAAAAAAGGGATATACTCAAATATCCTATGTTTATGATGAACCTGTAGGATACTGGGACATAGGTAGTGGAAAAATCTGGGTTCCAAAGAATTACGATAAAAAATACAGAGGCAGAGTTATATTAAGATATGCTTTAGCTCACAGTTTAAATGCAGCGGCTGTAAACCTATATCACAATGTAGGAAAGAGAAATGTTGTAAATCTTGCTAAAATGTTAGGTATAGAAACAAAACTTTATCCAGTTCCCTCTTTAGCTTTAGGTAGTTATTCTATCAAACCTATAGAACTGGCTACAGTCTACTCTACCTTCGCAAATAATGGAGTTAGATGTGTTCCTTATGTTGTGGAGGAAGTTAGAGATTTTTCAGGGGAAAAGGTGTATTCCCATGAACCT
Source organism: Persephonella sp. (assembly GCA_003978565.1). Classification (GTDB taxonomy): domain Bacteria; phylum Aquificota; class Aquificia; order Aquificales; family Hydrogenothermaceae; genus QNZC01. Next base: position 10,127 of record QNZC01000068.1, read on the forward strand.
AGGTGCTATAACGTCTATCCTGCCCCCGAAAACTCTGTAGTAGTTGATTTACTTAAAGCGGTAGTTAGGGAGGGAACAGGAAGAAAAGCTCTATCTCTAAGTTTCCCAGTAGCGGGGAAAACCGGAACTACAAATGAGTATTCTGATGCTTGGTTTGCCGGTTTTTCAACTAAACTTACAACTGTTGTTTGGGTAGGCTACGACGTAAAGAAAAAGATAGGAGAAAAAATGACAGGTTCTAGAGCAGCTCTCCCTCTCTGGATAAAGTTTATGGATATAGCACATCCATTTAAAAATAAAGTTCCTGATTTCAGTCTCCCTGAAGGAGCATCTTATTACACAGTAAATATGACCTACCTTGTTTTAGCAACTCCAGCCTGCCCCGTAAATAATAAAAACTTAGTTTTTGTAAAGGGAACTCAACCGGATATAACATGTAGTGATTTACATATTAGACCTAAAAAGAAGAAATCAATAGATGAGTTGGAAAAGGAAATAGAGGAGTTTGAATTACAAAATGAGGAAGGTATCTCTCCCAAAAAAGAAAATCAGAAAATAAAAATTGATAAAAATAAAGAAAGTAATGTAAATTTAAAAGAAGAGGGAAATAAAAAAGTAAATCTTAAGGAGTAATAAAATGACAGATGAAATTAAAGTTATAATAACTGGGCATTTTTCTGCAGGTAAAACTCAATTTATAAAAACCTTAACAGGTAATGCTGTATCCACTGAAGTTCCTTTAACTGATAAAGGGGAAGCAGTAGAAAAGGATTTAACAACAGTAGCATTGGATTATGGAAATATTGAGATAGACGGTAAAAAAGTTCATTTGTTTGGAACCCCGGGACAGGAAAGATTTGATTTTATGTTAGATGTGTTATCTAAAAATTTTGACGCGGTTATTATTCTCCTTGATTCTACAAATAGAGAAGGCATTGAAAAAACCAAAAAATTTATAAAGTATTTTATAAATCATAAAAAGCCATTGGTTATAGCCTGCAATAAACAGGATTTAGATAATAAACTTTCAATAAGTGAAATATCTGAAATTTTGAACATTCCAGAAAAGTATTTAAAACCTCTTGTTGCAACTGATAAAAATAAAACAACTTCTTTAGTAAAAGAATTTGTTAATTTTGTTGAAGAAAAGAGTAGATTAAACAGAGTATAGGTTGCTAAAAATTTAAATACAGATACTATTTTATTATAGTAAATTTTTTGTAGAGAGGACGGTTTATGAAAGTTATTATTCTGTCAGGGGGAAGTGGGACAAGGTTATTTCCGTTATCAAGGGAACTGTATCCAAAACAGTTTTTAAAGTTTGGAGACAAATACTCGTTTTTCCAGAAGACATTTTTAAGAAACAAAAAACTTGTAGAAGATTATAACGATATACTGATACTTACAAATGAAAAGTATAAATTTCTTGTAAGAAATCATCTAATGGAGTTGATAGGTAAAGAAAGGGCAAAAGATGAAATTAATATCTTGCTTGAACCTATAAAAAGAAATACTGCCCCAGCTATAGCATTTGCAGTTAAATATCTTCTAGAAGTTGAGAAAGCATCACCTGAAACAGTTTTATTTGTATCTCCATCAGACCATTTAATAAATCCTGAAGATAAATTTGTTGAGTATGTTAAATTTGCCGAAAGTATAGCTAAAGAAGGTTATATAATAACCTTTGGAGTTAATCCATACACTCCAGAAACAGGTTATGGTTATATAGAGGCTGATATAAAATCTCCATTAAAAATGGAAAACATATTTCAAGTTTTTAAAGTTAAAAAGTTCCATGAAAAGCCATCTTTAGAGGTGGCTCAAAAGTATATATCTACTGGAAACTATTACTGGAACAGCGGAATGTTTATGTTCTCGATAAAAACAATTTTAGAGGAGTTTAAAGCCCTTTCACCAGATATATTTAAATTAATAACAGAAAACTCATTTGAAGATTTAGTAGAACAATTTACAGAAATGCCTGACATATCTATAGATTATGCGGTGATGGAAAGAACTGAGAAAGCAGTTGTTATACCTCTTTATATTCAATGGTCAGATGTAGGTTCTTGGGACAGTGTATATTCAATATATCCTAAAGATAAAGATAATAATGTAAAGTTTGGTAATGTTTTTACAGTAGAAACTAAAAATAGTCTTATTGTAGGAAATAAAAGACTTATATCCACTATAAATATAGAAGATTTAATAGTAGTTGAGACTGATGATGTTTTATTAATAACCCACAGGGGAGATACACAGAAGGTTAAAGATTTAGTTAAACAGTTATCAAATGATGAAAAAACTAGAGAGTATGTAATACACCATACTACAGTTTATAGACCTTGGGGAAGTTTCACAGAGTTAGAAAAGGGTAATAGATATAAAATAAAGAGGCTTACTGTTTATCCAGGTGAGGCGTTAAGTCTTCAACTTCATCATCATAGAAGTGAACACTGGGTTGTTGTTAAAGGAACAGCTAAAGTTTATCTAGAAAATATTGAAACTGGAGAAAAGAAAGAGATATATGTCCACGAAAACGAAAGTATATATGTTCCAAAATCATTTAAACATAGATTAGAAAATCCGGGAAAAATAAATCTTGAGGTTATAGAGATACAGGTGGGAGAGTATTTGGAGGAAGATGACATCATTAGATTTGAAGATAAATATAAAAGACTAAATAACTGACACAAAATCTATTCTTTTTTCTTTCTTCCATTTAAAATTTAAAACATTCCAAAACATCATAAGATGGAGAATTAATATAAATGGAAAATAAAACTTTAAAGGTTGGAATTATAAGTTTAGGATGTCCTAAAAATTTAGTTGATACAGAGTTGTTATTAGGTAAATTTAAAGTTGCCAATGTTGAATTTGCAAATAGATTAGAAGATGCAGATATGATAATCATCAATACATGCGGTTTTATAGAACCTGCAAAAGAGGAAAGTATAGATACAATATTAAATATTTCAGAGTTAAAGAAAAAATATCCGAATAAAAAAATCATAGCTACAGGTTGTTTAGTTGAAAGGTATAAAGATGTATTGGAAAAGGAAATTCCAGAGGTAGATTTTTTCATTCCTTTAAAAGAGGAACTACAGATACCTGAAAGACTAGGTTTAAAAATTCCTAAAATAGACAATCCATACACAACTAGAGTTATCTCAACTCCAAAACATACTGCCTATTTAAAAATATCTGAAGGATGTGACCATACATGTAGTTTTTGTGCAATTCCAAATATAAGAGGTAAACACAGAAGTAGAACTGTTGAAAGTATAGTAAATGAAGCTAAATACTTGGCTGATTTAGGAGTAAAGGAGATTAATATTATCTCTCAAGACACCAGTTATTACGGTATAGATATATATGGTAAACCTATGTTATGGAATTTAATAGATGAAATTGAAAAGATAGATGGTATAGAGTGGATAAGACTTTACTATCTGTATCCTTCCACTGTAAATGAGGATTTTATAAGGGAGTTAGCAAACAGAGAAAAGGTAGTCAAATACATTGAAATGCCAATTCAACATTCTGAAGACAAGCTCCTAAAGGATATGCAGAGGGGATATAGAAAGAAAAAATTAGAAAAAATTCTTGAGTGGAAGGAAAAATATATTCATGAGCTTGCAATAAGAACAGCTGTAATAGTAGGTTTTCCAACAGAAACAGAAGAAGATTTTGAAAACTTAAAAGATTTTGTTAAATCTGCTAAGTTTGATTGGCTAGGGATTTTTGAGTATTCCCATGAAGAGGGAACACCAGCTTACAAACTATTTAGTGATAACATACCAAAAGAAGAAAAAGTTAGAAGAAAAAATGAAATTTTAGAAATTCAAGAAAAAATAACTGAAGAGAAAAATAAAAAACTTATAGGGAAAGAGCTTGAAGTTTTAATAGATGGTTTCTCTGAAGAGTGGGAAACTTTACCTATTGGAAGAACATACAGAAGTGCCTATGATATAGACGGGATAACATATATAGAAACAACTGAACCTGTAAAGATAGGAGATTTTGTAAAAGTAAAAATAAAGGATGTTATAGATATAACTGATACAGTCGGGGAAATTATAGATTAATAATTTTTTACTTGACGATGGAATGATAAATAGTATAGATTTAATATTAAAATTTAGAGAGGGAGGATAGGAAGATGGAACCTTGGGTACCTTTTATAGTTATATTGATAGCTTCTACTATTACAGGAGCTGTAGCTTTTATTGCAGGAGCGTTAAAGAAGGAAGAATAATTGGAGTATTTCAGACAGAGTAAGATAGGAGACATATTTTTCTTTTCCTTCCTTCTACTATCTCTATTTTTTGGTTATCTGATTTTTGAACCGTTCATTAAAATCATTATAATATCAATATTAATAACTGTTATCCTTTATCCTTTAAAGGAAAAATTAAATAGATATATAAAGAATGAAATACTAGTATCATTAATATGCACGGTTATAGTTTTTATATTTATAATAGTTCCATCTTTAATACTTATACTATTTATTACAAATCAAACTTTATACCTGTATCCTAAATTTATATCACTAGTATCACAGGAAAATCTTATAGAGTATATTATTCAAAATCTACCATTTTCAGAAAAACTAACTAGTTATATTGGGAAGATTGATACTAGTTTAACAATTCAGTTAGAAGAAGTAATAAAAAGTTATGCACATACAATTTTTGAATTTATATTAGAGCAGAGTAAAACGATACTTTTAAATATTGCCTTTGTCCTTGTAGGAATATTCCTTATGCTACTTTTAATATTTTTCCTATTTAAAGATGGAAAAAATTTTTACAATAGAATTTATAAATTAATCCCTTTATCTGATAAAGATAAAAATTTTATAGTCTATAAAACATATCAAGCTATACAGGGTGTAGTTCTAGGTTCTGTTCTTACAGCAATAGCTCAGGCTATACTTGGATTTATAGCTTACTTTTTTGCAGGAATAGAATTCAGTATCTTTTGGGCATTTTTAACATTCATAGCATCATTCATTCCTATAGGTGGAGCTTCTTTAGTATGGGTGCCTTTAGCAATATACATATTCCTAACAGGTTCATTAATAAATGGAGTAATATTTACTATCTGGGGAGTGGCAGTAATATCAATGGTTGACAACTTTATAAAACCTTGGGTTATAGGAGATAAAACCAATATACATCCTATAGTGTTGTTCTTCGCTATTCTTGGTGGGTTAAATCTGTTCGGATTTTTAGGTATCTTCTTAGCTCCAATAATAGTCGTTCTAATAGATAATCTTCTAAAACTGTATCAGGAAAGATACCATATATCAGAGTGAAAATAAAAATTCTATGATTTAAAATATATTTATACTTGAAAATAGATATAAAAACAATTAAAAATTTATATTAAAGAAGAAAATAATAGAGTTAGTAAAAACTTACCATTGAAGTTTGACAGCAATATATAATAAGATTTTTAAATGAAGTAAAATAATAAAAATCTATAGTAAGGGAGGTTATTTCTATGGCACAGCAAACAGCTATCAGGTGGATTTTATTCTTCTTCTTCCCAGCATTGTTCATTTATGGATTACTTCACATTTACTCCTCAAAACCTGCTCAAGCTAAGAAGACTGCAGACTTAACACCTCAAGAAGAGGCGGGGAGAAAGGTTTATAACAAATTCTGTGTAGGTTGTCATGGTCCAAATGGTGATGGTCAGACTGAAGCTGCAAAATTCTTTAAAGACAAACCGCCAAACTTTCACACTGCAGTATTCAGATGGAAATCTACACCTGAAGGATGCTTACCTACAGACGAAGACTTTATGAGAATTTTAAACTGGGGATTACCACAAACTCCAATGCCATCATTTAAACTCGTTCCTGAAGTTCAAAAGAAAGCTGTTATAGCTTACATCAAACATTTTGCTAAAGATAAATGGGCTAAAGGACAACCTGACCCAGAAAAATGTCAATCTGTTTATAAAACAATCAAAAGACCTGCAAACTTTGGTTCCCCTGAAATGATTGAAAGAGGAAAAAATCTATACGCCCAAAACTGCACTGCTTGTCATGGTGAAAAAGGGGAAGGTGATGGACCACTTGCATCAACATTACCAGTTCCTCCAACAGATTTAACTTATCCTGTTAGAGCAGAAGGTCCAAAACCTGAAGATACATTTAGAGTTTTAACAGTTGGGTTAGAAGGTTCACCTATGCCAGCTTTTGGTTATCTTACAGAGGAAGATAGATGGGCTCTAGTATCGTATATAGCTTATTTAATGAATAAAAACAAGTAATAGAAGGAGGTTGGTAAAATGGCTACAAACAGCCAAGAACTTCAGAACCTTGTTAACTATGGGCTAGCAAAAGCCCACGTTGCAATGGGGTTAGTGTTCTTTATTATCGTTGGATTTATGGGATTTCTTTACTCTTTACAGTTAGATGGTATCTACCCTTTTACTGGAATTGAGTTCCTATCCCCTGGAAGAGTTAGAATGATACATACAGCAGGAGCAGCTTACGGTTTCTTAGTCAACATGTTTACAGGCCTCTTATACTGGGCAGTTCCAAGATTTACTGGATACAGAATTTTAAGTGATAAATTAGGTTGGTTTATGTTCTTCGCATTACAGGCAGCAGTTTTAATAACTGTTGTAAGTGTTTTATTCTTAGGAATGGCTGACAATGTTGAGTGGGGAGAGACACCTTGGTGGATAGACCCAATAATTGTTTTCTGGTTATTACTCCACTTAATGCAGTTTGGAGCACCTTTATTTAAAGCTTCCCAGAGAGGACCTTTATATGTTGCAGGCTGGTATATCTCTGCAATGTTAATATGGACACCTTTAGTTGTTTTCATGGGGAACCTAATTCCTAGATTTTGGTCTGTAGGTTCTGGGGCTGGTGCAGTTCAATCAACATTTATCCACGACCTAGTTGGATTATACGTTACTCCAGTAGCTTGGGGATTAATGTATTACTTTGTTCCAGTTATAATGAAAAAACCAATGTGGTCTCACGGATTATCTTTACTAGGTTTCTGGGGATTAGCATTTTTCTATCCAATGAATGGAGTTCACCACTTCCTATGGTCTCCAATACCAATGTTTGCACAGTATTCAGCAGTATTTGCAACAGTTGCAGTTGAGTTTGCAGTTACTTCAGTTCTAATTAACTTTATGATGACTTTAAGAGGTTCAGCAGAACAGCTCAAATACAATGTTCCATTAAGATATATGTATACAGGAGCTATTTTCTACTGGATTACTTGTTTCCAATGTGCATTCCACGTTACTTTAACATTCCAAAAAGTTATCCACTTCACAGACTGGGTAACTGGACACGCACACCTAATAATGTTCGGAACATTTGGTTTATGGGTTCTAGGAATGGCTGAATATATATGGCCTAGACTATTTAGAAAAGAAACAATGTATTCTAAAGGGCTATCTGAAGGTGCATACTGGTTATTAATGATAGGTGTTTTATCAATGTTCTTTGATTTAACAGCTGGTGGTCTCGTTCAAGGATTTGACTGGATAGGATTAAATCCTTGGATTGACAGTGTTAACTTTTCTAAACCATTCTGGTATTTCAGAAGTGTAGCTGGAATAATGATGTTAACTGGTCTATTAATGTATGCTCTCAACTTCTGGAAAACTGCAACTGCTAAAACTGGACTTTCTGCAGAGCTTAGAGCTCAAACTTAATAGATAGGGGCTTTTGCCCCTCTTTTTAAAAGAATAAAAAGGAAGATGGAGGTAAATAAATAATGGGAAAGATGGAAAGGTTCTCCTTTGTAGCACTGGTGGCGGGGATACTATTCTTCCTATTTGCAGACTTTATTTCTTGGGCATTACCGATGTTCGTTCTAAAGGATATACCAAAGAAATCAGTTGAGGATTTAGCGGCTGAGGCTATATCTAGAAACTCTACAGCTTGGTCAGACTTTAAAAAATTAGCTAGATATTACCCAGAAACATTCAAAAAATTATGTCAGTATGAAGAAAGTTTCAGTGGAGCTAAAAAAATACCTGAAAGTGAATGTAAACCAAACGGGAAGACTTTAGCAAAGGCATTAAGAGTTGGTCATAGATGGTATGTAGCGGAAGGATGTTGGAACTGTCATTCACAGATGATAAGACCTGTTTCTAATGAAACTTTAAGATTTGGTATTCCGGGAGTATCTAACACAGTTTCTTATCCTTCTGAATATAATAACGAATTACAGGCTCCTGTATTATGGGGAACAAAGAGAGTTGGTCCAGATTTAATAAGAGAGGCTGCTGTTCACAATATAGGTTGGCAGGTAGCACACTTATACAATCCACTTTATACTTCACCGGGAACAAATATGCCACCTTACCCTTGGTATTACACAAAGGATAGTAAAGGAAATATAGTTCCTAACGAAAGAGGTTTTGGATTGTTAACTTATATAATGTGGTTAGGTTCTTGGGAAGTGAAACCACCTAAAGACTTCAGAATTAATATTAAAGCTTCTAACTCTGCTAAAGTGGAAGAAAATACTAGTAAAAATTTTGCAGAGGCTAAATAATTACTAATGATAGGTTTTAGGGGATTTTTACCTTTAAAAAATCCCTACTTTAAGGAGGTTAAAGATGAAAATAACCCATAAAACAGTATCTTTACTTATACTTTTCATCTTTCTATTTGTAGTTGGGACGATAATAGCAGTTAGAACAGTAGCTTATTTAGATGCAGGAATGAGTGGCTCACAACTTAAAGGTTTTCTAGTGGAAGTAATTGCATACATAATAGCTTTAACTGGGTGGCTAATGTTATTTATTTATTCTTATATGAAAGGAGATTTTAAAGACATAGAAGGTCCAAAGTATGAAATTTTAGATTTAGAAGAAAAAATTATTAAAGCAGAAAAAGAAGGAGGTAAATACTAATGGCTAGTCATTTAGAAAGCACGAAGGCAGTAGATAAAATTACTTATATGACAGATGCAGTTCCAACTTGGTGGATGTTATTCTGGATAGGTTATATTTTATTCACAGTTGCATACATAGTTTTTGATTGGATACCTGATTTCTTAGGATGGATGCAGGTAGTAGGTCAAGGTCCAGATGCGGCTGATAAGTATATATGGATTAGAGAGTTAATGAGAAATTAATTCTCTTGAAATTTTTCTCTTTTTTTCTTATAATAATAAGCACTTTGGAGGGGTGGCCGAGCGGACGAAGGCAGGTGATTTGAAATCACCCGAGGGTTCACAGCCCTCCGGGGGTTCGAATCCCTCCCCCTCCGCTTATTATTTCTCATATCAATATCTCTATATAAGACTTTTAACCAACTCTTAAAAGATGTAAAATAAAAATATGCCAATGAAATTGTCCGATGAGGATTTAATAACAGTTATATACAGATTTTCAGCACGAATGTATGGACTTAGAAGAAAAAAAAAGAAAAACAGAAAAGATAATAAATTGTTTAAAACAGGAATTAGAAAATGCCGATTAGGGCATACAAACATAAGCACAACATAAATAATGGCAAAATACAAATAATAAAAGAAATTCTTAAAGAATACAGAAAAACAGCAAAAGGAATAGCTAAAAAACAATGGCATATCTTTTTTAAAGAAGGTTCTTTTGATAAGAACTATAAAGTTAAAGAGATAAAATCAAAGCTTTCAGAAAGATACAAACAAACCTGTCAGTATCAAGTAGTTTCCATATTAAACAGCTATATCTCAAATAGACAAAATGATTTTGTAGAGATTGTCTATAACAGTAATTTAAACGAAGATATAAAATTTATACTGCTAACTATAAATAAAACAAAGTCTTGGTTTAATGAAAAGCTAAAAGAAGCAAAATTAAAAGATAAAAAAGGAAAAGAAATAAAGAAACTGCCGATAGAAAAGCATCACTACAAACTAGCAAGGAAAATAATAAAACAAACATTTAAACGAAATAGATTTCCATCATTTAAGCACATATCAATGCAGTTAGACCAAAAAGTAGTAAAAATAGAGAAAAGGAAAGAAGAAAAAGCAAAAGAATTTGACTGGTGGGTAAAACTATCAACACTTGAAAAAGGAAAACCAATATACCTGCCAGTTTACAAAAATAGTTATTTTGAAGAGAAAGAAGGGAAACAGTTAAATTTTGTTCAAATAAATGAAAAAGAAGATAATATAGAGATAGTATTTTTTAAAGAAATACCAAAAGAGACAAATTACATACCAAAAACAAACAAAATATCAATAGACATAGGATTAAAATCCCTATTTGCAGTAAATACAGGACATTTATATGGAAAGCAGTTTTATAAATTTTTAAAACATTATGACAGGATAATAACAGATTTACAGGCAAACCTACAAAAACAGGGGATAAAACCAAAGCAAAGTAAAAGATACAAAGAATTAAACAGGAAATTAAGAGAATACATAAAAAATGAAATAAATAGGATATTAAACAGGATATTTAAGATATACCAACCAAAAGAGATAGTAGTCGAGAATTTAAATTTTCAAAACGGCGAATTATCACCACAGCTAAACAGATTATTAAGCAGATTTGGGATGAAGATAATAAAACAGAAGCTAAAAGAGTTTGAGGAAAGGTTTGGAATAAAGATTACCTATGTAAATCCAGCATATACAAGTCAAGTTTGTAGTAATTGTAAATATGTAGATAAAAGGAATAGGAAAACACAAGAACAATTTGAATGTTTAATGTGTGGTAAGAAGATAAATGCGGATGTAAATTCGAGTAGGAATATAGGGACTAGAAGTTCTAGTTCTATGTTAAGATACAAAAGAAGAACCGTCCTTAGGATGCTCATAAGGGCATATCTAAGCGACGCTAAACATTACGCCTATAATAGTCGGGCTAGAGAGGTAATCTTAAGTAATAAATATTTTATAGGCTATTATGAGCCACTTAAGATTACCTCTAAAGAGAAATCATAGGAAGTTTTCTATAGTCTTCTATGATTTCTCAGACTATAATTAACATACAACTTTGTTTAATAAAAAAATTAGAAAGGTAAGGTAGGTTTGCAGTATGTTTGAAAACTATTTTTTTTATAAAGATGGAGAGCTTTACTGTGAAAATGTTCCTATAAAGGAGTTAGCTAAAGAGGTAGGAACTCCATTTTATTTATACAGTAAAAAGGCTATAGAAGATAAAATTAAAAGCTATAAAGAAGCCTTTAAAAATTATCCAACATTGATATGTTATGCCGCTAAATCAAACTCAAATCTTACATTATTGAAAATTTTTCAAAAGAATGATTTAGGTTTAGATACAGTTTCAGCAGGGGAAATCTATAAGGGAGTTCTAGCAGGATTTTCACCGGAGAAGATAGTTTATGCTGGTGTTGGGAAAACTGACAGAGAGATTACTTATGGTATTGATAAGGGGATTTTCTCTTTTAATGTTGAAAGTGGGCAAGAGATAGATGTCATTGATTATTTAGCTGGAAAGTTAGGCAAAAAAGCTAACATATCAATTAGAGTAAATCCTGATGTTAATCCTAAAACCCATCCTTACATATCAACTGGTTTAAGAAAAAGTAAATTCGGAATAGATATAGAGGAAGCTGTAAAGGTTTATAAAAAGGCAGTAAAAAAGAAAAATCTGAATGTTATAGGTGTTCACTGCCATATAGGTTCACAGATATTAGATGTATCTCCATATAGGGAAGCAGTAGAAAAGGTAGCAGATTTAGTTTTCCAATTAAAAAAAGATGGAATTGAGCTTAAATACTTTGATATAGGAGGAGGATTGGGAATTAAGTATAAACCTGAAGACAATCCTCCCAAGCCTAAAGATTTAGCAGATTTAATACTTCCTATAGTTAAAGAAACAGGATTACAGTTAATACTTGAGCCGGGAAGGTCTTTAATAGGCGAAGCAGGAGCTTTAATTACACAGGTGATTTTTACAAAAAATAAAAAGGATAAACACTTTATTATCGTTGATAGTGGGATGAATGATTTAATCAGACCTTCTGTATATGATGCATACCACCATATATTAAGTGTAGAGAAGAAAAATAAAGATGTCGTTGCTGATATAGTTGGACCAATATGTGAAACGGGAGATTTTTTAGCTTTAGATAGAAAAATAGATGATGTTGAAAGGGGAGACTACTTATCAGTTTTAAGTGCTGGAGCATATGGCTCTTCTATGTCTTCAAACTATAATGTAAGACCTAGGGCTATGGAGATTTTAGTTGATGGTGATAAATTCTTTATTATTAAAGAAAGGGAAGATTACGATTACTTAGTAGAGAAGGAAATAAACCCATTTAAAAATTTAAAAAACAAAATATAAATATTGGAGGATTTATAAATGGAGCTTCTGAAGGGAAAAAAGGCTTTAATAATGGGTGTAGCCAACAATAAGAGTATAGCTTACGGTATAACAAAGGCTTTTTACGAAAATGGAGCAGAGATAGGTTTAACCTATCAAAACGAAAAAATAAAGAAAAGACTAGAAAAAATATCGACAGAGTTGGAAGTTTCATTTATTGAAAAGTGTGATGTTAGTTCAGAGGAAGATATTAAAGCTCTTGTAAATACCGTTAAGGAAAAATGGGGAAGTGTAGATATTATAGTTCACTCTATAGCTTATGCTAACAAAGAATATTTAAGGGATTACTATTACAAGGTTGATAAACAATCATTTTTACAATCTATGGAGATTAGTGTTTATTCTTTTACAGCAGTAGCTAGAGAGTTTTTACCTATAATAAACGAAGGTGGAAACTTATTAACTTTAACTTATTACGGTTCAGAAAAAGTTATTTACAGCTATAACTTAATGGGTGTTGCTAAAGCCGCTTTAGAGGCGTCTGTTAGATATTTAGCTAGAGATTTAGGAGAGTTAAAGAATATAAGAGTAAATGCTATATCTGCAGGTCCAATAAAAACATTGGCGGCATCTGGTATTGACAACTTTTCAAATATACAGAAAACTGCTGAGGAAAGGGCTCCATTAAAGAAAACTGTAAGTATAGAAGAGGTCGGAAATACCGCTTTATTTTTATGTTCAGATTTAGCTACAGGAATAACAGGTGAAATAGTATACGTTGATGCAGGTTATCATATAATCGGAATGTGAAAATATATAGAAAACTCTCTCTCTTTAACCTCTTCTTATCTCTTTTATTTTTAGCTGATAAAAGATTATTACAAAACCAATTGAAACCATTAATAAAGAAATAATCTGGTTCCAAGTTAAATTGATTATAGGAAGTGGTGGTGTTACTCCCCTCCAGAACTCTAATAAAAATCTCTCTAATCCGTATAAAATTAGATAACCTGCTAAAATCTCTCCATCAAATTTTTTGTTTTTATAAAGTGTAAAGAGAATTATAAATATTAAAAAATTTCCTATAGCTTCTGCCGGTTGTGTAGGATATAAAGGTATTCCCGGAGGTGCAACAGTATCAGGATGATTTGGAAATACTATAGCTATATCTTTAAATGGAGAGTTCTCCGGAACAGGTTTTCCATAACAACATCCAGCACAGGTGCATCCTATTCTTCCAAATGCATGGCCTAAAACAACAGATATTCCAGCAATATCTCCAACTTTTAAAATAGGTAGTTTATACTTTCTCAATAAAAATATTAAAACTACACCTCCACCAATAAATGCACCAAACCAGTCTATCCCTCCATTCCATATCGCTAAAATATCGATAAATGAGTTAAACTCCTCACTATGTTCTAAAACATATGCAATTCTAGCTCCTACTACTCCACCGATGATACTGTAGATAAAAAGATTTTCAACATAATATTGGTTTAATTTTTCCTTCTTTGCAAAATAGAGAGCTATGATGTAGGCAGATACAATTCCTATAGCAACAAAAATACCATAAGTATGTATAGTAAAATCACCGATTTTTACTAAGTCTGGAAACATTACTATTTTGACCTCGTTAGCTCTTTTTTAGCTTTCATATACTTCTCTAAAATCAGTCTTCTTTTTACAGGTGATAGATAGTTTATAAATGGGATTCCGTTAATGTGGTCTATTTCATGTTGTAAAACAACAGCTAAAAAACCATCTGTTTCTAACTCTATCTCTTTTCCTTCAATATCTTGAGCTAAAACTTTAATCTTCTCAGCTCTAGGAATTGTTATCTGAATACCGGGGAAACTTAAACATCCCTCTGTAGATTGAACTTCTCCAGATTTTTCTACAATATTAGGGTTGATTAAAGCTAACTTTATACCTTCCTCTTTTTCCTCTTCATTTTCCCTTTTTGTTGTATCTATCACAATTATCTGATATGGGATACCTATCTGATTTGCCGCTAAACCTACACCCTCTTCTTCATACATTCTTTTATACATTATCTCTATATACCCTTTCAATCTTTCATCAAAGAAATCAACTTCTTTCATTTTTTGCTTTAAAATTTTATCTGGCCAAGTCCTTATTCTATAATCCATCTCAAAACTCCTTTAATAAAAGAATAGAATTAGAAAAATTAAATTTTATACTAATAATAATATTCTATTTCAATTTTCAATTTCTTTAGATATTTGTAAAAATCTATTTAACAAACCATTTCTTAACTTCAGCTCTTTAACTCTTCCTTCTTCAACTATTTTCCCGTTTTCCATCACTATCACCCTATCTACAACATTAAGTAAAGATAATCTGTGAGTTATCATTAAAACAGTTTTATCTTTAAAACTTTTTATTAATTCCTTCGCTACCTTCTCTTCTGTTTCAACATCTAAAGCTGAAGTTCCTTCATCTATAATAAGTATCTCCGGATTTTTTAAAAATAATCTTGCTAATGCTAATCTCTGTCTTTCTCCCCCAGATAAAACAGAGCCTTTCTCTCCTAGTTTTGTATCTAAACCTTCAGGTAGTTTAAAAATAAACTCAGCTTTAGCTTTCTTTAAAGCCTCAAATAGTTCCTCTTCTTTAGCGTTAGGTTTAGCTATCAATAAATTATTTCTAACTGTATCATTAAATATAAAAACTTCTTGGGATAATACTCCAAATCTTTCTCTTAAGGAGCTTATTTCAAACTTTGTAAGTTCTGTTTCATCTATAAGTATTTTTCCATCATAATCCTTTATTAGTCTTGGTAGAAGTTTTACTAATGTTGTTTTACCAGAGCCAGATAGTCCGATAATTGCTACTTTTTCTCCCTTTCTTATTTTTAGATTTATGTTATTTAAAATTTCTCTATCTCCGATTTTCACATAAGCATTTTGATATGTTATTTCTTTTTTTAAGCTTTTGAAAGGTTTCGTCCCACCTTTTTCTTTTGGAATGTTAAGTAAAGTTTGAAGTCTTTCTATTATTGGAGTTATTCCCTTTAGATTTACTAACCCCCTCTGTAGTATCTGCATTGAGTTTACAAGGACTAAAACACCACCTAAGAAGGAAAAGAACTGACCTGCTGTTATTTCTCCCTTTATAACTCTATATCCACCGTAGCTTATTATTCCCACAACTCCAATGTAGGCTATTATTTCCACAGAACTTAGATATACTGTTTCGTATAGACGGCTTTTTACTTCTCTTTGAAATAGTTTTTGATTTAGCTTATTGAATATCCTTTGGAATACTTCCTTTTTAAAGAGTTTTACAGTTTCTAATCCGTTTAAAATCTGACTTAAATGTGAAGTGAACTCTGCCAAACTTTCCTGAACTAATTTTGCATACTTTTTTCTTTTTTCTCCAAAATGGTTTAGTACTAATGCTAAAAACGGTATAACTATAACGAATATTAGAAATAGTTTCCAATCTGTGTATATTAAAAGTCCTATTATTCCAATTATTGTTAATGTTTCTGTTATAACATTTGTTCCAAGTGAAGAAAGCATTATTGAAAATCTTTCTATATCATTTGTTGCTCTACTGACAATTTCACCAATTGAAAGTCTGTTTAAATAAGATATTTCAGCTTCTAAAATATTCTTATAAATTTTTTCTCTTAACTCTCTTATTATCTTCAAAATAATAACTGGATAAAGATAGTTCTTTAGGAAAAAGCCTATCTGTTTAAAAATTGCCAATGAAATTAAAATAGAGATTATTAGAATTAGTTTGTTATAATTCTTCTCTACGAAAATATCGTCTATAACATTTTTTAAAATGTAAACAAATCCAGATAAAGCTCCTGCTTCCAAAACAGAGCCAATAAGTGCAAATACAAATAAAATTGAATGCTTTTTATAAAGTGAAATTATGAATTTTAAGCTATTTTTTTCCATTTATACACTTAAAAAACTAACTAATTTTATTCTTTTGCCTTCTATCTGCTTTCTTTGTTTACTTCTTTTAGAGTAGCTTATTCTTCCTGTTGCTATCCAATAGATATATATTTTTAAATTTTTACATTTTACTTTCCTTAATACATTTGACTTTAACCAATCTAATTTTTTTAAAACTTCTTTTATATTTTCTCCATTATTAGCTGGATGTATCTCTACAAAAAAAGCCTTGTTATTATAACATATCAAATAGTCCCATCTATTAGCCTCTGGGAATATATCTTTTAAACAGCTATCTATATCTATACTGCAATTTATCTCTCTTGAATTATTAAATCTACATTTTTCCCTATCTGACCTTTTAACTGCTCCTAATCCTGTTTTACAACATTCATCTTTAGATATTTCTTTACAACATTCACAACACATATCTACTCCTCATAGGGAAGTTCCGAAAGTATATCAGAAACTTTTGTTGAGAATGATATTAAACCACCCCACTCTGAAATAGCTTTATCTTCAAAAGGGTCTAAATCAGAAATATCTCTAATAAAAACATTTTCTTCAACAGGTTCAAAGTAATATGTCTTGTAGTTTTTCTTTAAAACTTTTTCCCAGATTTTATTAAACTCTTTTGTGTTTAATTCAAACAGCTTATTTAGAAGATTTATTTTCCTATTATCGTCTATATTACTCTCTTTTATATTCTTTAAAGCCCATATAAGTTCTAATACATCTGCTGAATGTGTAGAGATTACAACTTTATAGTCTAAATACATAAGATATAAAATCATTATTAATACTGTTTCTAAAGCCTTTGGATGTAATCCCATTTCAGGTTCTTCTATGATAATTGTTTTTTTCTCTCTTTCAACAATTAGATTTATGAATGCAAGAAAAAGAGGTATAAATTCTTTTTGTCCTGATGACCAAGACATAAAAGGTAAATCAATACCGTTAAGGTTTAGAATTAACCTTTTTCTAAAGTTTTTCTCGGAAACTTCTAATTTCAGATTAAGAAAAATATTTTTTAAAATACTGCTAAAATCTATTTTAGTTAATCTTTTAAGTTCTAATGGATATACTTCTACTCTATTAGTATTATATTCATTATTTTCTATTAATACATCTACAATAATATCTAAAAAACTTCTTAAATACTCACTAAACTCTTTTAAAACATATGGCGTCAATCTTTCATAATTTTGAAAATTTTTCGGAAAACCATTTTCAATAGTCAATATTCGTTGTGCAGGTATATAATAAACATATTTTTTTGGAAGTTTGTGGAAAATTTCTTTTTTATATTTATTTCTAATATAGTTATAACTATAAGTATCCTCATTAAATGAAATTTCCTGATCATTATAGAAAATTTTTGTATCTAACCTCCATATGTTATATAAACCTTCTCCATAATATAAATTAAGAAATTCTGAAAATTCCCACCATATAAACCCATTTGTATAAAAATTCCATAATATATATTCACAATCCTTTACCAGCTTTATCAACTCTAAAACTAAAGTTTTTCCTGTTGCTTGAGGTCCAACAAAAACAGTTAAGTCCCCAAAATTTATGTTTCCCTTTTTAATTCTTCCGAAGTTTTTAATTTTAAGATTTTTCATAAATAACCTCTAATCATAAATTTATTT
>QNZC01000021.1 GCA_003978565.1 Persephonella sp.
AATACCCATTGGTCATCCCATTTAAACTGTTTATAACCTTCAGCATCAGACCAGTTTATCCATCTAATATCAAATCCTAATTTTAAACCTTCAAAAGGTCTATATCCAACACCTATAGAAACCTCTTGAGGTTGTTCAAGTTTTAAGTCTTCAAATCTATCTGGTGGTAAAGTTCCATTTGTATTGTAAAGGACATTTTTATACTTCATTGAAATGGGAGATTGATAGTAGGCTCCTAAACATATATCATCCAATGGTTTAAAGTTAACACCTATGGAGAAACCTATACCATAAGAGTTTGATACACCTCCAGAGTGATTACCATTGTTGTCTGTATAGCCCATATCTAAAGCACCCCATGCCAGATGTAAAGCACCACCAATTGCTAGTTGTTTATTTATCTTATAACCAATAGCTGGAACAAATCTCATGAACTGTAAAGATGTATGCATGTTAGCTAAACTTGGATGTTCATTCCTATAGTCAACCAGAAACACCATAAGCACCCAGACCTATAACCAAATTTTCATCTATCTGATTTGTAATAGCTATTTCGGGTATAAAGAATAGATTTGCATCACTTTTTACCCATCCACTATCTCCTGCAGGGCCAACCGACCTACCTTCAACTTGAGGCATAAATATAATTCCACCGAAGCTTATATTAAAACCATCTTGTCTAGCCAACCATCCCGGATTTCTAAATATTGCATCAGTGGGTTCTAGACATATTCCTGTTCCCAATCCACCCATAGCTCTAGAAGCAGGAGAAACCCCTATCATATTATCCCCGTTTGTTGCATAAACCAGCTCTGTAGCCATTCCTGTTAGTAAAGCCCCTAGTATCAATTTTTTTAATACTTTCATTACTGATAACCCTCCAATTATAGAAATATCATTTAAATATTTTGTTATATTAGCTATTTTTATAACTTTATAATATAAAATCATATAGATATATATGGTTGTCAAATACTAACAGTAATAAATTAATAATTTTGATGAGAAGTTAAATAACAGTTAATCATATTAAGATTTTTATTTGAGCTGATTGGGAACTAATTTATTAAACTTAACTTAAGAACTAATATTAAATTTAGTTAAAATTTTTAGAAACTTATTAACGACTAAACTAGGTTCTATATTCAAACAATATAAGGATTTAAATTTACATTCTTTTCTACCATGTAAATCACAAGGTTGACAACTTAAATTTTTAATTATGAAATCTCCTTCATCTTCTAAAGGAGCAAAACCAAAATATGGATGTGTAGCTCCATAAATCATTAGAACTGGTGTTTGGACAGCCCTAGAGAGATGAGCCACCGCACTATCATTACTTATACTTCCAACTGCTTTAGATATAACTGCCATAGATTGTCTTAAAGACAGTTCTCCTCTTAAATCAATTACTTCTTTAGGATAAACATTTCTATCTAAATTTTTATCATCCTTTGAACCTACCAAAACTACGTTAAATCCATTTTCCAATAAAATTTGTGAAACTTTATTAAAATAAGG
Organism: Persephonella sp.; assembly: GCA_003978565.1. Classification (GTDB taxonomy): domain Bacteria; phylum Aquificota; class Aquificia; order Aquificales; family Hydrogenothermaceae; genus QNZC01. The sequence goes on from QNZC01000021.1 coordinate 1,522, forward strand.
ATAAATCTTATTTTTATATCTTGCACCACTACCGATAACCACAAAATTTTTAGGAAGATTATTTACTCCTTTAAAATCATCGGAATGCAAAATTAATCTAGGTCTATACTTTTTATAATTTTTTTCACCAAATAACTTTAAAGTTTCCAAATAAGCAAATAAAACATTAAAGTTTTGGTTAATTAAAAATCTGCGGAAAGGTTTATATAAAAAAAGCCTTCTTTTAATAGAATTTTTTTTATATCTTATAGTTTTTATTCTTGAAAAAAGAGATATACTAAAAGTTCTTAAATTAGAATGAATATCTAAAATATAATCGTAATTTTCTTTTTTTAAGTTATTAGTAAAACTTTTAATTTGAGAAATGGTTTTTAGCTCTTTTTTATCTACCTCTATTAATTTATTTAATCTATAATCCTCTTTAAAAATTTCTCCAAATGGTTTAAATGTTAAAAAATCTACTTTTATATCTAGATTGTAAAGAGGGTCTAAAAGGGAGGAGGCGAGTATAACATCTCCTAAAGATGAAAATCTAATTATTAAAACTTTCAAGCTTCTTGGAGTTTATTTTTTAATATCTCTATTTCCTGTTTAAACTCTCTTTTCATAGAAGAATGTTTATACTTTTCCGCCTGTTTAATTCCCCTTTCATAGGCATCTATTGCCTTTTCTAACTCTCCTAGATTTATATAACATTGAGCCAATGCTCTGTAGCCTGAACCTTGGTCGTCATTTATAGACAGATACTTTTCTAAATAAACTAAAGCTTCTTTATAATTCCCTTCTTTGATATATTCCATAGCTAAACCGTATAAACCTAAAGGGTTGTTAGGGTCCTTTTCTAAAGCCTTCTTTAAATGCTCTATTCTGTTCATCCTAAATTCCACTCCTCAATCTGCTTTATTTTCTCTTTAACTTCCTTTAATATCATATCCCTCTCAACTTCTGTAAGATTTTTATCATTTTTCAAACTAAACTTCAGTCTAGATAAAATATACTCAACTTTAAATTTCATATTCTCTTTCATTGGTATGGTTTTTAATTTTCTCTCTAGTTTTAAAATCCTATCTAAAAGTTTCTTTTTCTTTCTCTCCAGTAAATACATTGAGATAGAACCTACCACAAATCCAGTGAGAAATATAGCAATATCTTTTCTCATATTGCTACCTCAAAATTATTTTTTTCTTCTACCACTTATAAGTGAGAGAAGACCAAATACAGAGCTTGAATACTCTATATTTTCAATAATCCTGTAAATTTTTGGAGATAATACTTTATAATCTGTGTTGATTTTTATAAGGAGTTGTATTACCTGTTTTAGAGCCAATAATGCAACAATAGAAACTACAAGCATACCACCTGCTATTACCATCATACACAATGCTATAATTCCTAAAAATAGAGTAGCAGCATCCATTTTATAATCCTCCTCTTGAATTTATTAAAATATCATAAATTATTTATATAAGATTTAGCTAATACTAACCTTTTTTATTAATTTTTGTAAGGTTAAAAACACAATACTTTCTAATAATAAAACATTTTTTAAATTTTACTTCCACTTTTTTTAATTTTTATCCCATATTCAGTAAAGAAGTATAGGAACATTCCACATAATGCACCAAATAAATCTGCAACAAAATCTCCATATTCACCTGACCTGTAAGGTAGAAAATACTGAACAATTTCTATAAATGCACCTAACAGGATAGATGAGAAAAATATATTCCAATAACCAGCTTTAAAGGAGTATCTATAAAATACCGCCCAGACTAAAAATGCAAAGTAATGGGTTAATTTATCACTGTTCGCAACTGTTGGATTTGAAGGTAGAAAAGAAAAGATAAGTATTGTTAATGTATAGATTATAAAGAGAAGCTTAACAACCTTTTCCATAAGTTATCCTCTTTTTCAACTGTTAATATTTGCTAATATTTTATTATGGAAATATATAAAAATTACAGGTTTATGAGATAATGAATAACAGAATATTTTTCTCTGAACTACTGCAAGATTTACCTTTATGGACAGCAATATTTATGAGTTTATACCCTACACTACAGAATAAGAATATCTTTTTTATTTCTTTGATTATAGGAATATTTGCCAGTTTATATATATGGTATTTAATGAAAAAGGGTGAGTATACACTAAAAATATTTTTAAAAAATCCATCTGAAACTTTTCCATTTATGATTTATTCTTTCGTAATACTAATATTTTTAGTTATATTAACTTATAAAGGGATTTTATATATGCCTTCTGTTATATGGTTTTATCTTTTAATAACTTCAATAGTAGAGTTTTTCTTCATAAGAAGGGATTTATAAAAAAAGAAAGAAAGAACAAAGTTATGTTCTATTGAGAAAATGTTCTAAGTATATCGTTAAATATTACGAAAAGCATAAGTGTTCCTATTAACGCAAAACCTACATAAGCTAATATTTCCTTTACTCTTTCTGGTAAATCTCTTCTTATAATCAACTCTATAAGTAAAATCATTATGAGACCACCGTCTAAAACAGGTATAGGAAGGAGATTTAAATATCCCAACTGTAAGGATATAAATCCCATAGAAAATAAAAATGTAGATATACCACTTTCTAAAGCTTGTCCTGAGAATTTAGCAATGGCTATAGGACCACCTAAAGTTTTAAATGATACTTCTCCAGTTATTAACCCTTTTATTACCTCTCCAAGAGAAACAGTTAGTTCATAACTCTTCTCAATAGACTTCTTTAAAGCATCTAAAAATCCAAACTTTACAACAGTTATATCAGTTTTAGGAGCTATTCCAATAATAGCCCTTCCTAACCTTTTATCAAATTTCGGCTCAATTTCTATACTTAAGGTTTTATTATCTCTTTTTATAAAAAGTTTAACCTTTTCATCTTTCACATGTTTCATATACTCCAACAAATCATACCAGTTTCTAATTGGTTTATTGTTTATAGCCAGTAAAACATCTCCAGCTTTTAAACCTGCCTTTTCAGCCGGCGAGTTTGGTTCTATAAATCCTATAACAGGTTGTATAACAGGTGATATACCTAATGTTATTCTTTTTATATCTTCAGGAATATCTACAGTTATACTTAACTCTTTACCATCCCTTAACACTGTTAATGTAGCCTTTTTCCCTAACTTCATACCAAGTCTAATCGTTAAATCTTTCCAGTTTTTAACAGCTTCTCCGTCAATGGCTACTATCTTATCTCCCGCTTTTAATCCCAGTTTTTCAGCTATACTTTTAGGCTCAACATAACCAATAACAACAGGTTTTTCTAAGTATGTTGGTTTGGATATTCCTATCATATAAGCAACAGTAAAGGCAAAAATTGCAAAAATTATATTAAAGAGAGGACCTGCAAAGGCTATTAAAATTTTTTGCCATCTAGGTTTGCTATAGAAAGAACGGGGGTCTTTAAAAGCTGACTTATCAACCTCCCCTTGAACAGGTTCCGTCATACTGTCTTCACCATACATCTTTACATATCCACCTAAAGGAATAAGAGCTATCTGATAAACTGTCTCTTTACCTTTCCATCTTAATATTGGAGGACCAAATCCTATTGAAAAAACTTCAACTTTAACTCTAAATAACTTTGCAAATAAAAAATGCCCAAATTCATGTATCGTTATTAAAACACCAAGTAATATTAAAAAACCTATTACACTCGTTATCAAATTAAAACCTCCAAAATTTTTTTATTAAAAATCTACTCTAATTAATTAGACATTACTTAAACCATCCTTTAACTCTTTTACAAGTTTTTCTATACCTTCAAAATCTCCTTTTCCCTGTAGTTTAACAATTGCACTTCCCACAACAACTCCATCACAGACTTTAGAAAGTCTTTCTGTATGCTCCTTTTTAGAAACACCGAAACCAACAGCAACATTTTTATTAGTTAAACTTTTTATAGTTTTAACCTTTCTCTCTAACTCTTCCCAAGGAAGATTATCTCTAGCTCCTGTGATACCTGTTAGAGAAACATAGTATATAAAACTGTTTGTTAAACTTCCTATAAACTTAATTCTTTCCTCAGTTGAAGTGGGAGCTAATAAAAAAATTAAGGATATATCATTTTTATCTGCTAAATCTTTTAGAGCTTTAGCTTCTTCAGGTGGTAAATCTGGAATTATAATTCCATCAACTCCCTTTTTTCTTGCAGTATCTATAAAATTTTTTTCTCCAAAAACAAATATTGGATTGTAATATGTCATTAAAATTAAAGGCACATTTGGATAATTATTTTTTAGTTCCTCCACAAGATTTAAAACATCTAAAGGGGTAATTCCATCTCTAACAGCTTTTTCATGGGCTACCTGAATTGTTGTTCCATCTGCTACAGGGTCGGAAAAAGGAACACCTATTTCTAATATGTCAGCTCCAGCTTCTATGAGGGTTTCTGCAGTTTTTAAACTTTTCTCTAAACTGGGATAACCTGCCATAAAGTAGGTTATTAATGGCTTATCTTTGGAAAATTTCTCTTTTATCAGTTCTATTCCCAATTTTTCACCTATCCTGTTTTATGAATTAAATCTATTTTAAAAGTTTTTTAAGGAGTTTGTAAGATAGTTTTAATAGATGAATAATGTTTATTTAATGAGAATTATCTATTAAAAATTAAGTTTAAATGTAAAATAATTTTCAAAGCAAAAAATTAGGAGAGTTCAGATGATAAAGTTTAGAGAAGCTTTAAAGATAATACTTGAAAACACAAAGGTTTTAGGAAAAGAAAAAGTAATGATAACTGATGCTTTAAATAAAATACTTGCTGAAGATATTGTAGCAGATAGGGGCAATCCTCCTGCAGATAACAGTGGTATGGATGGTTTTGCAGTTAGATACGAGGATATAAAAGGTGCTTATGAAGATGCTCCTAAAGTGTTGGAGATTGTAGGAGAGGCTAAAGCGGGAGGAAATCCTCCTAAAGTTGAAAAGGGTAAGGCAAGTTATATTTTTACAGGTGGATTAATCCCGGAGGGAGCTGACACTGTCATTCAAAAGGAATTAACAAAAGTTGAAGGAAATAAAGTCTTTATATTTAAAGAGTTAAAAAAAGGTGCAAATATAAGAAGACAGGGTGAAGATTACAAAAAAGGTGATATTTTAATTAAAAGGGGAAAGAAATTAAGACCTTCTGAGATAGGAATTCTTGCATCTGTTAATAAAGGTTCCGTCTATGTTTATCAATCACCTAGAGTTTGTATTTTGACTACTGGAGATGAGATATTAGATATATGTGAACCTATAATTTCAGATGCCCAGATAAGAACTTCAAATACCTACTCCCTATATGCACAGGTTCTTGAAGCTGGAGGAATTCCAGTAATAGGTGGTTTTGTAAAAGATAATCCAGAAGATATAAGGGAAAAATTACTAAATGCAAAAAACTGTGATGTTTTAATAACAAGTGGTGGTGTTTCTATGGGAGAGTATGATTTGATAAAAGATTTTGTTCAGGAAGTTTTAAATGTGGAAATAATTTTTTGGAAGGTAGCTCAAAAACCGGGAAAACCTTTAGTTTTTGGTGTTTGGGGAGAGAATAGAGAAAAATTATTCTTTGGACTTCCCGGTAATCCTGTAGCCTCTATGGTTGTCTTTGAAAACTTAGTTAAGCCTGCTTTAAGGAAGATGAGAGGAGAAACAAAAATATTCAATCCTATAATAAAGGCAAAACTGACTAAAGATTATAAAAGAAAAAAAGCTGAAAGGTTAGAGTTTGTTAGGGTTTCTGTTGAGTATAAAGATGGAGAGTTCCTTGCAACACCTTTTGATAAACAGGGCTCAAACATCTTGACAGGAATGGTATTTGCTAACGGTTTTGCATTAATTGATATTAATACATATGAGAAGAAGGAAGGGGAAGAGGTGGAAGTGGTTATATTTGATAGAGAGTTTTTAGATAGAAAAACCTTTTAGAAAAATTTCTTATTTTACTATTTTTAAAACTCTAAACATTACTATATTTCCCCTTCTAACATAGAGAAGAACTTTAGATTTTCCTTTCCTTTCTGCTTCCTTTATAAAATTCCAGAATTCATTAGGAGTTTTTACAGGATGTCCATCAACTTGAAGAATTATATCTCCATCTATTAAACCTGCTTCTTCAGCTGGAGAGTTTGTTTTTATAGCCCACACTATAACTCCATATGAAACTTTAGGTAGATTATACTTTCTTAAAATGTCTTCCCTTACAGGTATAACTTTTAATCCGTATTTGTCTTCATATGACTTACTATCGGAGCTATCTGATGAAAAATTCTTTCCTAAAACACCAGTTTTTATGAAAATATTTAGATATTTTCCATTTCTATACACTTTCAGTTTTAATTTAGTTCCCGGTGGATTTCTTGTAATGTATTTAACCGCATCATTTATACTGTTTATAGGTTTATTATTAACTGAAACTAAAACATCTCCCGGTTTTAATCCAGCCTTATCTGCAGGTGTATTAGGATAAACTCTAGCTATTATAACTCCATTTCTTACATGGAAGTAATTTGCTAAATCTGGAGTTAAAGGTTGAAGTAAAACACCTATATAACTTCTTCTAACATGTCCATAATTTAATATTTCACCCATTACCCATTTAGCATCATTTATTGGAACAGCAAAGCCTAACCCTTGAGCACCTGCAAGTATAGCGGTGTTAATTCCTACCACTTCGCCCTTAACATTTACTAAAGGACCTCCAGAGTTTCCGGGATTTATAGGAGCATCTGTTTGAATAAATGAAACTGCAGAGCTTAACTCCATATCTCTGTTTAATGCGGAGATAATTCCCATAGTAACTGTTCCTTTTAAACCTAAAGGACTACCTATAGCTAAAACTGTTTGACCTATCTTTAGTCTGTCAGAATTTCCAAGAGGTAAAACATGCTTTTTAGCAAAATTTTGAATTCCATCTTTAAAAGGAACTGAAACAACAGCTATATCACTTTTCTTATCTCTTCCAACAACATAACCTTCTATTTTTTTATTGTTCTGAAACCATACAACTATCTTTTTAGCATTTTCTATAACATGGTTATTTGTCAGAATGTATATTTTCTGTTTTCCATAATCTATACTGACTATAAAACCTGAACCTACAGATTGTGTTTTAAATCTTTGTTTGAATTCCGGTGGTAGGAGCTCTGGTGGAATTGGTAAAGGTGGTGTTGCAGTAATTTCCTTTACAACATTTATTGTAACTACACCGGGTAAAACTTTTTTTACAAGTTGAATTCTCTCTTTATCAAGTTTTTCCAATAGTGTTTGTGCTACAGATAGATGAAAAATTATAAAGGTTAATAAAATGGAGTAAATAAATCTTTTCAATTTATATAACCTCCAGTTTAATGTCAATAAAATTTTTTACTATTCATTATAAAATAAACAAAAATAGAAAAATTAAAATAGATAGTATCATCCTCCTATAGATACCATTAATCTTCTACAGTCTGAGAATTGATAACCAGATGAGATAATATTCTGATTAGATTTTTCTTTTAATATTACAACTTTCTTTACAAACTCCTCTAATTCTTTCTCAGAGCCTTTCCTTATAACATCTCTTGCCTGTATCTCCTCATCAGTCCTTAGGCAGAGTTTAATATTACCTTCTGCAGTTAATCTTAACTTGGAACAACCATCACAGAAAGGATTGGAAAGTGGAGTTATAAAACCAACCTTTACATTTACTTTTGGTATTTTAAAAACTTTAGCAGCTCCACTACCTATAGAGAAAGAAGGAATTAGTTTTCCATACACTTCCTCTATTTTTTTCTTTATGTTATCTAAATATCTAACTTTATCTAAACTCCAGTTTATCTGCTCTCCTCCTATTGGCATCATTTCTATAAATCTAATTTCTACACCATACTCTTTTGCAAATTCTATAAAATCTAAAATTTCGTCATCATTTACCCCTTTTATAGCAACAATATTCACCTTAATAGGCTCTAAACCTATCTCTTTAGAAACTTTTATTCCCTCTAAAACATCATTTAAATTTCCCTTTGTTATCTGATAGAACCTTTCAGGTATTAAACTGTCTAAAGATATATTTACTCTATTTAAACCAGCTTTCTTTAGAGCTTCAGCATATTTTGATAATGTTAAGCCATTTGTTGTTATAGAAATATCCTTAATCTGGGGAATTTCAGATATTAGTTTAATCAACTCATCTAGATTAGGTCTTACTAATGGCTCTCCACCTGTAATTCTAACCTTTTCCAAACCAAACTTAACCATCACTCTAACTAGCTTAGCTATCTCCTCATAAGTTAAATACTCACTTCTGTAGATAAAAGGAGAGTTATCAGGTCTGCAGTAATAGCATTTTAAATTGCATTTATCTGTTATGGATATTCTTAGATAGGATATTTTCATCATTTTTATCACCTCCGTTATTTACAATTAGAATAACGCTTCAAAACAATAAAAACCATTAAATTTTATCAACCTTTTTATGATTAAATCTATTCCAAATAAAAATAAAACATATATAATTCTTAATTAGCAAATACTAATTGAAAGGATAGAAAGATATGGAGTATTTAACTAAAGAAGAAGTAGAAAAAATGATAAAGGAAGGAAAATCCTTAAAAGGATTAGATTTTAGTTTTGCAGAGTTAGATGGTATAGATTTATCAGGTCAGGATTTAAGTGGAGCAGTTTTTACAGGTGCAGAGCTGAGAAATGCTAATCTTGAAGGAGCAAATTTAGAAGATGCGTTCATTGCTGATGCTGACTTTTCAGGTGCAAATTTTAAAAGTGCAAACTTATCAAGGGCCGTTTTACAGAGAGTTAATTTAAGGAATGCGAATTTTGAAAATGCAAATATGAATAAATCTCAGCTTTTAGTTTGTGATGCTTCTAGAGCTAACTTTTCAAATGCGAAAATTAGACAGGCTAGACTTGAAAGCTCTAAAATAAGTAATGCAAAGTTAGACAACGCAGATTTAAGATACTCAAATTTAAGGGCTGTAAATTTCAAAAACTCATCTTTTGTGGGAACTAAAATAAGCTTTACGGATATGAGAAAAGCCCAATTTCAAGGTGCTTGGTTTGAGAATGTAGAGGCGGAAAATGTTATAGTCTATGGTAAAGCTCCTTGGTTATCTGGAAGTAAAGCTGAATTGGATATAGAGAAAATTAAAGCTCCTAATTGGGATGATTAGTGGAGCAACTTTTCTCTTTTATTTTAATTAATAAAATAAAATAAAGAAAAGAATGAAAGAGAATATTATTTCAATCTTTTGTCTATATAGTTTAAAATATCTTTAGTAATATTAATCTTATCTCCTATATACAGAACTCCATTCTGAAAGTTTCCAGTGAGGATTAAATCATACTTATTTTTCTCTGCATACTCTTTTATCACTTTACCTATTTTATTTAACAGTTCTTTTTCTACTTTAACCTTTTCTCTTTGAAAGTTTATATATATAGATTGCCTTTCCTGTAGAAGATTTTGATACTGTATATATTTTCTCCTTTTTACTTCCTCACTTAATAGAGAAGATTTTAACTCTTTGTCTAACTTTCTCAATTTTGCTTCTATAGTCTTTAACTGTTGTTCCGCCTTCTTTAACTTTGGTTTCAATTGAGAGGAGTATCTCTGACCTATCTTAGATTTGTTTAAAATGTAATTCAAATCTAAATAACCTATTTTCTGGGCAAATGAACTATTAAAAGATAAAAATAAAAATCCTACAATTAAACTGAAGAGAAACTTCTTCATAACTAAAAACCTCCATTTTTTTTAAAAGATTAATTCCGTTAAGAAGTAATCAACTATTAATGTCAATACAGAGGAAACAACAACAGCGGTAGTTGTTGCCTTTCCTACACCTTCTGCTCCACCTTTTGCTATATATCCAAAGTAGCAGGAAATCATTATAATCATAACTGAAAAGACGGCAGATTTATAGAGACCTCCGACTATATCATATAACTCTGTAAAATCTTTCATTTTTTCAACATAAAGATAAGGATTAATATCATATAAAACTGTCCCCACAAAGTATCCTCCTAAAATTCCTGTTGCATAGGATAGAAGTGTTAAAAGAGGCACCATTATTAAACCTGCTATTAAGCGAGGTGTGATTAAATACCTTATTGGGTCAACAGCCATCACTTCTAAAGCATCTATCTGTTCTGTTATTCTCATAGTTCCTATATTTGCCGCTATTGAAGAACCTGAACGGGCAGTTATAAGAAGAGATACTAAAACTGGAGATAACTCTCTAGCTAAAGAAAGTGATACTAAAGCTCCTATTAGATACTCTGCGTTAAATCTGTGGAATGAAGGATAAGTTTCTACAACTAAAACTCCACCTGAAAAAAATCCTGTGATGGCTATAAGAGGAGCGGCTCCCACTCCTATATCTTCCATATATTTAAAAATATGTTTTATCTTGGGAGGAGACTTTATCAACGATAATAAAGCCTCTAAAAATAGAATAGTTATTCCACCTGTATGTTCCAGAAATTTAATAAAGTTTGCCATTATCATTTAACCTTATAACTCTGGGATTTCGTCATCTTCAAATAAGTTCTCATCTAATAAAATTTCTTCTTCCTCTTCTTTAATTAAAGAATTATTAACTAATTTACCTTCTTCTTTTATTATATCATCATCTTCTAATATCTCTTCCTCTTTACCTTTAGCTAAATTTTCAAATTTGGTTATTTCCTTTATAAATGCAAGTTTTATTATATCTGTTGGTCCATTTCTCTGTTTAGCTATGATTATTTCTGCTATACCTTCTTCCTCAGGAGTTGGATTTTTCTTATAATACTCTGGTCTATGTATAAACATCACTAAGTCCGCATCTTGCTCTATACTGTTATGAACTATTATATCGTTAGCTATAAAATTGTGGGTTTCCTCTACAGTCATATCGTAAACATCTTCTACTCCTAATTCTTCTATACTTACTATCTCATCCCATAATAAATCAGAATTTGCTAAATTGTATAATTGTGTAGCTTCAAAAATATCTGCAATTTTTAATAATCTATCTCTAGAAACGGAATTTTTAAATAGAGAACTTCCACAGTAAGCCATATTAAGTTTCTTTGCAAAATCTCTCCAAGTGATATTCTTTAATTTTTTCAGTTTTTTGACATAAATATCCCATACATCCCTTGGAATAGTATCAAAATTTGTATTCTCTATCTTATTATTTAATATTTCTAAAATTTCTGGTATCTTTTCTCCTCTACTTCCAAAACAACCTATCTTTTCTAAAAATATCTTTTGATTTTTCTTCCCATATATATATAGGTTATAGTTAGGTCTATAGTTTCCCTTTTTAGTTTCTCTTATAAATGAGATAATTCCAAATTTTAAAAGTAAATGTTGTAATTGATGAACTAGTTTTTTGCTTGTTGTTGAGTAGTAAATAGTTATATGGTCTCTATTTCCTGATTTTCTGTAATATATAGAGCCATCTGTAGCCCAAAGATGTTTTATAAATAAAGCAATTTTATCTAATGATAATGAAAATATATCTTCAGGAATTTCCTTTTCATATGAACGAACTCTTTTTATACCTAACTTTTCAAACCATTCTGTTATCGGATGTTTTTTATTCTTACCTAATTTATAAGGTGAAGATAAATAGATATGATACCAGTTTTTCTGTTTAACAATTTTAGGATTTATATTAAACAGTTTTTTAGACACTTTATAAACTATATTTATATTCTCTATATCCATAGATGTATAATGGTAAGGTTGTTTAGGAAGAATACAGCCATCACCTAAAAGATGTGCTAGTAAAATAATTTCTTCATCTGATAATTTATTACTTCCATCTGTTGTGATTATCCTTGGAACAGCTATTCTATCTCCAACTTTTAACTGGTCTAATCTATACCAACCATCTATTTTGAAAAATGGGTGATTGGCAGAAGCTTTTATCTCTCTCCCTGTTCTTGTTTTAAGAAGGTAAACTTTCTTTCTACCTGAATAAAAAACTTTTGAAACAAAAGCCTTTCTTATTTTTAGATTTTTGTCCATGGATAACGTGTAAAATTGTTTTCCGACCATACTCTTTATAGAAACAAGTTTCCCAGTTTCAGCATTAATAACTAAAGTGTCTCCAGTTAAACATCCACTTTCTCTTAAGTCTGCCAATTGAGGTTTCTTATCTGCTCTCATCTCAACCTGTCTAGACAACTGAGCTAGAGCAATAACGGGAATATTTAACTCTTTAGCTAATGCCTTTAATCCCCTTGAAATTTCAGCTACTTCCTGTTGCCTACTTTCAACTCTTCTACTAGACCTCATTAATTGAAGATAATCTATGATTATAAGTTTTATATCTTTTTCCCTTTTTAACCTTCTAGCTTTAGCCTTTAGCTCTAAAATAGATAGTGAAGCAGTATCATCTATATATATAGGCGAGGCTGAAATATCAGATGCAACTTTAGTTAATTTAATAAGCTCATCTTCAGAAAGAAAACCAGACCTTAATTTTTTTAAAGGAATTCTACTTTCAAGGGAGAGTAATCTCATAGCTATCTGTTCCTTTGACATCTCAAGTGAAAAGAAAGCTGAAGGGTATCTTTCTACTACAGATGTGTTATGTATTATAGACAAAGCAAAGGATGTTTTACCCATTGCTGGTCTAGCGGCAATGATTACTAAATCTCCCTCATGGAAACCTGTTGTTAACCTGTCTAATTCATGATAACCAGATGGAATACCTGTGATTATAGTATCCTTTTTAGATAAATCATTAATGATTTTCAAAGTGTTCGCTATAACTTCAGATATGGGATAGTATTCCGATATGGTTCTGTTTTCATTTAATCTGAATATTTCTGCTTCAGCTTCCTCTATTAACTGATTAACATCTTTATAGTTTTTTGCCTTTAGAATTATCTTTTTGGAAATCTCAATTAGTCCTCTAGCTATAGCCTTATCCTTTATCTGCTTTACTACAGCTTCTATAATACTTGGGGTAGCCGCTTCATTTATCAGAGTATATATGTAGGGTAATCCTCCTATTTCCTCAAATTTCCCATTACTTTCCAGATGATTTTTAACCAGAAGAAAGTACGGTTTTTCTCCCTTCTCTACTATTTCTATAATAGTCTCATATACTATTCTGTTTATTTCGTTAAAGAAATCTTCAGGTTTAAGAATATTAATAACATAATCAACAACTTCAGAATGAACTAAAAGGGCACCGAGGACTGCCCTTTCTGCCAATTCATCATGTGGTAAAGGAATATCAAAAATATCTTTTTCCATATTAAGAAACTAAACTACCGTTTTTTATACTTCCGTCAACAGTTAGAAGTTTCAGACCATTTCCATCCTTTGATGCGAGTATCATTCCTTGAGATTGTATTCCGAATATCTTTCTAGGTTTAAGATTAGCAAAAACAATTACCTTTTTACCAATTAATTCCTCAGGTTTGTAATATTGGGCTATTCCTGAAACAATAGTTCTTTTTTCATCTCCTAAGTCAACTAACAGTTTTAACAGTTTATCTGATTTTTCAATCTTTTCAGCTTCTAAAACTTCTCCAACTTTAAATTTTAATTTGGCAAAATCCTCTATACTTACATACTCTTCTTTATGTTCTTCTTTTTTCTCCTCTTTCTTTTTCTCCACTTTCTTTTCCTCCTTCTGTTCTTCTAATCTTGGGAATAAAGGTTTTATCTTCTTTTTAACTACACTACCTGAAGGATAACAGAATGTATAAATCTCATCAGGTAGATTTTCAAATCCTATATACTCTAAAAGCTGTTTCATCTTGTTTGGCATAAACGGATAAAGTAAATAACCTATTAATAACAGTCCATCTGATAAAACATACAACACAGTTTTAAGATAGTCTGAATTTTCCTTTTTTAACTTCCATGGTTCAGTTTTCACAATATACTTATTTAGAAAATCTATAAATTCCCAAACTTTCTCTAATCCTTTATTAAACTCTAATCTCTTTATATGTTTGTCAAAATCCTCTAAAGTTCTTTTATAAATCTTTTCATATTCTTCCTCTAACTCTGTCCTTTTACCATCTTCTAAACATTCAACTACACCATTGTTGAATTTATTAATCATTGATACTGTTCTAGAAACTAAGTTCCCTAAATCATTTGCCAAATCTGAATTTATTCTGTTTATTATTGCCCTTTTAGAAAAGTCTCCATCCTGTCCGAAAGGTATCTCTCTTAAAAGGAAGTATCTAATCTCATCAACTCCATACTCCTTAACTGCATCAAATGGATTTACAACATTGCCTAATGTTTTAGACATCTTTTCTCCCTCAACAGTCCACCAACCGTGAGCAAAAACCTTTTTAGGAATTTCTAACCCTGCACTCATTAAGAATGCTGGCCAATATACAGCGTGAAATCTTAGTATATCCTTACCTACTATATGTATATCTGCAGGCCAAAATGTTTTAAACTTATCCCCTTCTATGTTTGGATAACCTACTCCTGTAAGATAGTTAGTTAATGCATCAAACCACACATATATAGTATGATTTTCATCAAAGGGAACAGGTATTCCCCATTTTACCCTATCTCTCTTCCTAGAAACAGATAAATCCTTTAAACCTTGTTTTACAAATGATATAACCTCATTTCTTCTATAATCTGGCTGTATAAACTCTGGATTTTTTTCATAAAGTTCCAATAATTTATCCTGATACTTAGAGAGTTTAAAGAAATAACTTTCTTCTTTTATCTTTTCACACTTTTTCTGATGTATAGGACATTTATAATCGTTGTCCTTTATATCTGTTTCAGTTTTAAACTCCTCACAACCTACACAATACCAGCTTTCATACTCAGAAAGATAAATATCCCCGTTCTCATAACACTTTTGAAATATATATTGAACTGCTTTTATATGGTCTTCATCTGTTGTTCTTATAAATCTGTCATAAGATATATTTAAAACTTCCCATAACTCTTTAAATTTTTGATGTGTTTTATCTGCTAACTCCTTTGGTGTAATCCCCCTCTTCTCTGCTGTTTGTTGTATCTTTAAACCGTGTTCATCTGTTCCAGTTAAGAAAAAAGTTTTATAGTCTCTCTGTCTATAATACCTAGCCAAAACATCTGCCGCTATTGTTGTATAAGCATGTCCCAAATGGGGAATATCGTTAACATAGTATATAGGTGTAGTGATATAAAATTTTTTCATAAAGATTTCCCCTTTAAATTTTATTCATCAGAATTAATATTATATTAACCTTTCAAGTATTTTGATGGACTTTCTAAATATTCAATATATATTTTATATTGATAGACTAAAATTTTAGAGGTTAAAAGTATGAATACAACCGTTAGAAAACCTGCAGTTAGTAATCTATTCTATCCATCTGATAAAGAAGGTCTTATATATATGCTTAAAAATTATTTAGATAAATCACCTTTATACAATATAAAACCTGAAGCGTTAGTTAGCCCACATGCAGGGTATATATATTCAGGGGAAGTTGCGGCAGTAGGTTATAAACAGTTATTAAATTTAGACAAAAGTAAACATTATGATGTTTTACTAATAGGACCCTCTCATTATGTTCCATTTAATGGAGTATCCTTCGGATACTATGATTATTGGGAAACTCCATTAGGAAATGTAAAGGTAAATACTAATAGAATTGAAGATTTTGTAAATAAAAATAAAAATTTACCTATAACCTTTAATCTTATCCCACATATAAAAGAACACTCCCTTGAAGTTCAGGTTCCATTTTTACAGATGGTTTTAGAAGATTTCTCAATAATACCTGTAGTTTATGGAGATGTAGATTACAGATTGATAGAGCATATAATTGACTACTTTAAAAATAACAACACTATAGTTGTAATAAGCACAGACCTTAGTCATTACTATCCTGACGAAATAGCCAAATCTATAGATAGCTACTGTAATTTGGCAGTTAAAAATTTAGACATAAATTATTTAGATAAGTGTGAGGCCTGTGGAATGTTGGGGTTAAAGGCAATTATAGATTATGCAAAAAAGGTTGGTTGGAAAAGTGTTATTTTAGACTATAAAACTTCTGGAGACACTGCAGGAGATAAATCAGCAGTTGTTGGATATGGTAGCTATGCTTTTTATAAAGATTAAAATAAAAGGGAGAGGCAAAGATGGTATTAGACAAAAAAAATATTATCACCTCTTTAGATGAGATAGATGAAAAGGAAGGGAAAGCTTTAGTTAAACTTGCCAGAGCGGCTATAGAGGAGTATCTGAAGGAAGGTAAAATTATAGACTTGAAGGAAATCCCATTTGAAAGTTGGAAAAAGTTAGGAGCTTCCTTTATTACTTTAGAAAATAACCTAACTGGAAATTTAAGAGGTTGTATAGGTTCTATTATTCCTGTTCAATCTTTATACAAAGATGTAATAAGAAACTCTATAGCTGCGGCTACCCAAGACCCAAGATTTAGACCATTATCTCTCTTTGAGCTACCGGAAACGAGGGTAAAAGTTTCTATTCTCTCCTATCCAAAGCCCATTCTATATGAAGACCCAAAAGATTTACTAAATAAAATAGAGCCTATGAAAGATGGTCTTATATTAAAATATAAAAACTTCCAAGGAACATTTTTACCTGATGTTTGGGAAGATTTACCGGAGAAAACTTTATTTCTATCAAATTTATGTTTAAAGGCAAATCTACCTGCAGACTGTTGGATTAACTTACCTGTTGAAATCTACAGATACAGAACAAAAGTTTTCAGTGAAAATTAAATATCAAAGGGGTCTCTTAATTTTCCCAATACTTTTTTAGTTATTTCGTTTTCCCCATTGCACACATTATCTTTCTTTAACATTAAATACTGTTCTTTCGTTAGAGGTGGATTTTGTAATAACTCAAAGATTGGTAGCAATGGAATAAAAAACCAGTTTGGAACTTGAATAACTTTTCTGTTAATTCCTATATACTTTAAGGCAAATTCAAAAAGTTCTCTATATGAGATTATTCTCTCTCCACATAAACTCCAAATCTTATTTTCAAAATCTTCAAAGATATTTTTAATGAAAATATCCCTTACATCGTATATATGGAATGGCTGAACTTTACCTGTAGGAGCAAGGAAAAAGGGAGATATCTTTGATAACTTTTTAAAATCCTCAAATAGTTTTTGTTCCCTTCCTAGAATAATTGAAGGTCTGAAAATAGCAAAATTTAAACCTGAACTAATTACTATCTCTTCCGCTAAAGCTTTGGTTTTGTGGTATCTACTTTCTGCATCAATTGATGCACCTAATGCTGACATTTGTAAAAATTTTGATACTCCACTGGATACCGCTCCCTCCACTAACCTTTTAGTGTATTCGTAATGAACCTTTTCATAGATTATTCCCTTTTTTCTGTTTTCTGTAAGAATACCTAACAGGTTTATAACAATATCTGGTTTTTCTTTTTTGACTAAATGCTCTAAATCTTCCTGAAAGTAAATAAATTTTATATTTTCTTTATTGAATAGCCTCTTCCCTTTATCTATATTACGGGTTGGAACAACAATGTGGATACTTTTATCTTCTAGTAGTTTATTTACTATATATCTTCCAATAAAACCTGTAGCTCCAGTTATAAAAATTTTCATCAGTTATGCAGTTGTTTTCTCTTTATTTTCTACCTCATTCTTTTTTGCTGAAATTTCAGCTTCTATTTCTTTTGCACTTATAACTTTTTCTTCCTCTTTCTTTTCACCACTTAAAGCATCTTTAAAGCTCTTTATTCCCTCTCCTAATCCCTTTCCTATTTCAGGTAGTTTTTTAGCCCCAAATAGTAGAACTAATATTCCAAAGATTAATAACAATTCTGGAATTCCTATACCACCAATCATATTTAGACCTCCGTAAAATCTGACACTTAATAAAATATCACAATTTAAATTAAAAAAAACTGTTTAGGCTCTTATTAATAAAAATAAGGAATAAATTCCTTAAGCAACAGCAATAGTAAATATTCTATTTTTAACATACTTAATATGTTTAATCTCTTTACCTTCTATCCACTTTTTAAACTGTTCTGAAGATAAAACTAAGTTTTTAATATCCTCCTCAGTTGCATCTACAGAAACTTTTATCTTACCTCTAACTTTTCCATTTATCTGTATAGGAATTTCAACTGTATCTTCCTTTAATGCATCTTCATCAACCTCTGGGAACGGTTGATTTATTGTATAACCTTCCTTTCCTATTTCTCTCCAGAGGGTATCAGCTATAAATGGGGTGAATAAAGATAGTAATAAAATGAGATTTTCTATAGCCTCTTTTAAGACCTTTTTATTATTTCCTTTGTAATTTCTTAATTCATTAACTAACTCCATTATTGAAGAAATAGCAGTATTAAATTGATAGTTTTTAGTAATATCTGTCTGAACTTTCTTTATAGTCTGGTGAAGTTTCTTTCTTAACTTTTTGTCATCCTCTGATAAATTCTTAAAATCTTCTTTAGAGTAAGAAACATCTTTAATTTCATCAGCGTAATTAATAACTAAATTCCAAACTCTATTTAAAAATCTGTTAGCTCCTTCAACTCCCGTTGTAGTCCATCTAAAGTTTACTTCTGGTGGAGCAGCAAATAAAACATATAATCTGACTGTATCTGCTCCATATTTTTGTATCATCTCATCAGGGTCAACTATGTTATGTTTAGATTTTGACATTTTATCTGATTTTCCGTATTTCTCCTCCAACTCTTCAAGAATTTCTAAAGGTAAATTTAACTTTTCAAATAACAGTTTTGCATTATCATTAACAGTTAAAAAGTTCTCCTCTAAAAACTCTTTTAAACTTTTAGCCATTCCTTCTACCTTTTTTAATTATTTAAATCTTTATCATTATAATTTTAACTTTTTTTTATTACCAGTAGAGAAGGTTTATTAATATTTTGGGAATTATTATTGATATTGATAAAAAAAATAAAAAATAATCTAAAAGTAAGAAAGAACAGGAAAGACTATTTTAATTTATCTAAAGCTTCTTTTATTCTATTCATTCCTTCCTTTAGATTTTCCATAGATGTTGCATAGGACAATCTTATATTTCCTTCTTTACCAAAGGCAGAGCCGGGAACTACTGCAACTTTTCCCTCTTCTAAGAGATACGTTGTAAGCTCTATATCATTTTTTATTTTTTCACCATCTATAAACTTAGATAAGTTAGGGAATATATAAAATGCACCTTCAGGTTTGGAGCTTTTTACACCATCTATTGATACAAACTCTTTATAAACAAAATCTCTTCTCTTTTTAAACTCCTCTTTCATCATTTTAGGGAATTTTCCTTTATCCTCTAATGCTGCCAATGCTCCATACTGAGCGAAGGATGTTGGATTTGATATAGTTTGGGACTGTAAAACTGTCAATTTCTTTATATACTCCTCTGGAGCGGCTACCCAACCTAATCTCCAACCTGTCATAGAGTATGATTTAGAAAATGCGTTAACAGTAAATGTTATATTTTTAACTCCCTCTGATACTGAAGCTATACTAAAATGCTCACTATCATAACAGAACTCCTCATAACACTCATCTGATATGATTAAAACATTGTTTTTCAAACAAACTTCAGCTATTTTTTCTAGCTCCTCTTTAGGTATTACTGCTCCTGTAGGATTTGAAGGAGTATTTAATACTAATGCTTTTGTCTTCGGAGTGATAGCCTCTTCCAATAACTCTGCAGTTAATACAAATCCATTTTCTTCATCTAACTCTAAGATTTTAGGAGTTCCATCACAGAGTTTTATCTGTTCCGTATATGAGACCCAGTATGGAGCAGGAACTATAACCTCATCACCTTTATTCAATATTACTGAAAATATTTCATAAAGTCCCATTTTTGCACCGGGAGTTATAATAACTTCAGTAGGTTTGTAATCTATATTGTTTTTTTCCCTTATTCTCTCCGCTAAAGCTTCTCTTAACTCTGGAATTCCAGCTGAGGGAGTATATCTTGTTTTTCCTTCCTTTAAAGCCTTTATAGCCGCTTCCTTTACAAAATCTGGAGTATCAAAATCAGGCTCTCCTGCTCCAAAGGAAAGAATATCTATTCCTTTTTCTCTTAATTCCTTTGCCTTTGCAGTTATAACTAATGTTTGGGATGGTTGAACTCGTTCTATCCTTTCAGAAAATCTCATTTTTTTACCTCTCCTGTTTAGTTTTTATAAACTTTTTAAAAATGTATCAATATCAATTTTTTTATAACTTTCTAAATCTTCATACAGATATAACAGATTTTGATTTTCAAAGATAAGTATCACATTTTTATAACCTTCCTTAAAGGCAAATTCTAAAGATTTTTTGTAATCTCTATCTAATATATCTCTTGCTACTGTATAACCTTTTTCTCTTAAAAGTTTAGCTAACCTGTAAGCCCTTCTCTTGTTATCTGTCGTATCAATAATATAAAAATCCTTCTTTGGAGTTGTCTTTATTAAGTTGTTATCTCTTAAATACTCCCATATATTCAAAATATTGAATGCAAATCCTGTTGCAGGGATACTCCCGTCATATCTGGAGATTAAATCGTTATATCTACCACCTTGACCAACCTGTTTTTTAAATCCTTTTATAAATATTTCAAAAATTATTCCTGTATAGTATGAAAACTCTCTAGGTTCTCCTAAATCAAAAACAACATTTTCATTAACTTCATACTCTTCTAATATTGAATAAATTTTAATAAGCTCATCTATTGCTATCTGTAAATTTTTAAAATCTTCTAAATTCCCTTTTAACTTCTCTAACTCTTTAACTGTAAACTGATTTTCTAAAATCTGATAAACAAAACTTTTAATTCTCTTGTCTGTATCTTTTAAATATCTCTCAATTAGGAATTTTTCTCTCTTTTTAATTGAATTCATAAAATCTATATAATCTTCCTCTGAAAGACCCAATATTTCCTTTAAAGCTTTGAATATTTTTATGTTGTTTATATCTATCTGAAAATTATCTATTCCTAACTCTTTTAGAGAAATAATTGATATTGATATTATCTCTGCCTCTGCTTCTAATCTTGAAACACCTATTAACTCTATTCCTAACTGGAAGTTTTCCCAAAGTTTATTAGATTTTGGAGGAAAGTATCGGAAAACTCTTCCAAAGTAATAATACCTCTTTGGAAATTCTTTTATTTTTAGTGATGCAAAGTATCTGGCAACTTGAGCTGTAAAATCAGCCCTTAAAGACAGAATGTCCCCTGATGTTCTATCTATCAGTTTAAACGTTTTATCTTTTATATCCTTACCAAAAGCCTTTTTATGAACGTCATAATACTCAAATACAGGTAGATTTATCTTTTCATAACACCATTTTTCAAAAACTTTCTCTATTTTTTTTACTATATAATCAATCTCTCTAGTTTCCTTCCTGTTATAAACCCTTACCCCTGATGGAATGTCTATTTTCACGGTATGTTAACCTCTTTATAATGCGTCTAATGCAGGAGCAAACTCATCACCTAAAAAGTATGTGTTATTAAGTTTATAAAGTATAGGTCTAACTTTGTCATAATCTAAAATTGAATATGAGGCATTATCACATCCAAAACTCCAAAATTTAGAAAGTGGTAAATTTAAACCTGAAACTAATGAAGCCCTTATTGGAACTGTATGGGATACAGCAACTATAGTTTCTCCATCATGCTTTTCTAAAACTTCATCCTGAAATTTTTTAACTCTCTTACGGACTTCTTCTAAATTTTCACCATTTGGAAACTGAACTTTTTCAGGTTCATAAAGCCAGTCTCTAAACATTTCACTATACTTTTCCTTTACCTCGTCAACAAGTAAACCTGACCAATCACCGTGGTCAATCTCTATAATATCTGTATTTATATTTATAGGGAGATTTAACTCTTTAGATATATACTCGGCAGTCATATAGGTTCTTTTTAATGGACTTGAGTATAACGCTGTAGGATTATACTTTTTTAAAACTTTTGCTAATAACTGTGCCTGCCTATGCCCCCTTTCACTTAACTCTGGGTCTAATCTTCCCTGATACCTACCGATAGGGTTCCATAAACTTTCTGCATGTCTAACGTATATAATCCTTACAGACATAAAACACCTCTCACAAAAATTTTTAATTAAATATTATATTAAGATTTTAAATACTAACTATCTCTATTTTACTACTATCACAGGTGTATTAGATTTTTCTATTAAATATAATGTTGTGCTTCCAAGTAAAAATTCTTTTAATCTTCCCTCTCCAAAAGCTCCAATTACGACTAAATCTATACTATTCTCATTTATACAGTTTTCTATTTCCTCTTCTGGATAACCAAACTTAAAAATATGTTCAAATTCAACATTAGAGATATTTCCCTTTACAATACTTTCCAACTGTAATTGTTTTTCTGTATTTTTCTTCTTTAAGACAGATAAAATATTTAATTTATTTAAACCTAAATCTTTAGCCAACTTTTCAGCAAATCTTAAAGCTTTTATAGATTTTTCCTTCCCATCAAAGGCAACTAGTATATTTTTTATTTCTCTAAATTTATCTGGTGTTAACATTACAGGTGTCTTTGAGTTCCTAGCTATAATTTCAGCGGAGGAACCTAAAGGAAAAGGTAAAATATTTTCATGTATTCCCTTTTTTCCTATGATTATTAAATCTTCTGGGTCAGCCATATTAATAATTTCATTTGCAACGAAACCTATAGCTTGAGCTATTGAACAGTCAGCTTTAGCTTCTCTACATTTGACAGCAAAGGCTTTAAGTATAGCTTTTCCCTTTTCATCTAAATATTCTTTTATTTTGTCTGTTAAATCTGCATACTCACCAAATCCTAAAGCTCCAGCTATATCTCCAATTATAGCTTCACTTATAAGTTTTTTATCTATTATATATATTGCTATTACAGGTCTTTTTAATTTTTTTGATAGATAAATTCCATACTCTTCAGCTATCAGTGAGTATTTAGAGCCATCAGTTCCAACTAATATTCTATTAATCATCAATTAACTCCATTAGATTGTTTTAAAAAATTATACTTAAAATCTATAAAAATGTTCTTCCCCAATTTTATAAAGTAAAAAGTAAAGTGGTAGTAAGGCATCCCAGAAAAAAGTAAATGTTATACCTACAAGATGTATAAGGAGAGGTATAAAGAGGGACACAACATATATATCTCTGTATCGTGTTATCTTTATCTGCAAAAACTCTTTAAATGCTATAAAGATTAGCAATAGTTCAGCTAAAACTCCGATTAAACCTATCTCTATAAATTCAGAGAGTAAGAAGATACTTTCATACTTTCCATAACCTTTTGGTGAATAATGATGAGGTAAATAACTACCTGAATTTATCCCATGTCCAATTAACAAGTTTGCAAAGTTTTTATTTTTT
>QNZC01000076.1 GCA_003978565.1 Persephonella sp.
AAAATAGACTGGTAAATCAAAATCACGAGGGTAGAGCCCAAGGGATATTCCTGCCAGTAAAATGTGTTTTAAAACGAAAGCAAAAAGAAGTAGATTTAAAACACATTTTAAGCTCCGTTACGTCAGGGATTTGCCAGTCTAAATTGCTTTGTGGTTTGTGGTGGTTTCCTAACCAAATGAACAGACATGCACGATTATGGACACGGAAAGATGGGACGGATATTTAAGATTTTTAGGAAAAAAGGAAGATAAATTTCTAATTTTAAATGATGAAGAACTACATCACGCCAAAGTTAGAAGAATTAAGTTAAATGAGATTATAGAAGTTAATACTTTAGATGGAAATGTCTATCTTGGGAAAGTTATAGAGATAAACAAAAAATTTTTAAAAGCTGAAATTTTAGAGAAGTTAAATGTTGAAGAGAGTAAATCTTCAATTACTCTTTATCAATTGATGCCTAACAAGTTATCTAAAATAGATGATATTATAGAGCCTATTTCTGAGTTAGGAGTTGATAAGTTTGTCCCTGTTATTGGTAAATTTTCATCTGTTAAAGAAAAGGATATTTTAAAAAAATTTCCAAAGTGGGAGAAAAAAGCTTTAAACTCTATAAAACAGTGTAAGAGGGCTTTTCCTGTTAAAATAGAAAAACCTGTCAAAATTAAAGATATTAATGCAAGCTCTGAATTTAATATAGTCTTTTATGAAAAGGAAAGAAATAAAAGATTAAAGGATTTTCTTGATAAATCTTTTCAGTCTGTTTCAGTTGTAATAGGAGGAGAAGGTGGATTTGCTGAAGATGAGATAAAGAGCTTAAAGGAAAAAGGATTTATAACTTTATCTCTTGGAAAAAATATTCTAAGAATGGAAACCGCCTTAATAACGGCTATAGCTCAAGTCCAACTAATATTAAAAGATTAATCTATCTGTCTGTTTCTCCAACAACTGGGTCTAAACTACCAAGTAAAACAACCGCATCTGCAACAGTTCTACCTTTAATAAGTTCTGTAAATATCTGAAGATTATAAAAGGCTCCTGAACGGATTTTTATTCTGTAAGGTTTTCCATCTCCTTTACTTACTATATAAAATCCTAACTCTCCCCTTGGATTTTCACCAGACAGATAAATCTCCTCTTCCGGTGCCTGTTCCCCGTAAATTCTTAAGTTGAAATCCTTTACCATACTTTCTATTGATAAATAAACTTCCTCTAATGTTGGTAAAACATAAGGGTTTTCTGTAGCTAAGTATTTATCATCCTTTAATTTTTCTAATTCTTCTACACATTGTTTAATAATATTTAAACTTTGTCTCATTTCTTCCATTCTAACCAAGTATCTATCATAACAGTCTCCAACTGTCCCTAGAGGTATCTCAAAATCAACTTTGTCATATGTGTCAGTTGGTTGTAAAGCTCTAATGTCGTATGGAACACCTGAAGCTCTAGCGACTACACCAGTTAATCCGTATTGATAAACATCTTCTTCAGTTATTACTCCTATATTTACATTTCTTCTAATCCATACTCTATTCTTCGTTAAAATAGTTTCATACTCTTTAAGTTTTTCTGGAAAATCCTTTATGAAATGTCTTATAACATCTAAAGCTCCCTCTGGTAAATCTTTAGATACACCACCAATTCTAATATAGCTTGAGTTTAATCTTATACCTGCTATACCTTCTATAATATCCATTAATTTTTCTCTTTCTCTAAATGCATATAAAAATATTGTCAATGCCCCTATATCTAAAGCGTAAGTTCCCAGCCATAGGAGATGTGAGTTTATCCTCTGTAGCTCACACATTATAGTCCTAATCCATTTAGCTTTAGGAGGAGGTTCAACTTTAAGTAGTTTCTCTACTGTATTCACATAGGCAACTTGACTACATAATGCAGAAATATAGTCCATTCTATCTGTGTAAGGTATAAACTGGGTATATGTAAGCTCCTCAGCTAGTTTTTCAACACCTCTATGTAATTGACCTAGAATAATATCACATTGCTGAATTACTTCCCCTTCCATATCAAAAATAAACCATATGGTCCCATGGGTTCCCGGATGTAATGGTCCCCAGTTCAGAACCATTTGGGCTTTCTTTTTAATTCTGGCTTTCTGGGTTTTTTCTAAATCTTCTAATGTTGGTAATGGGGTATGGTTAGGGTCGTAATTATGTGCTGGATAGTCTTTATCTCTCTCATTTAAAGATGGTAAATACTCGGTTTTATAACCTTCCCTTGGGAAATCCTTTCTTAAAGGGTAGTATGGATAATCTTCCCAGAGAAACATTCTAACTAGGTTTTTGTGTCCTTCAAACTTAATTCCAAACATATCGTAAGCTTCTCTTTCAGCCCACTTTGAGCCTTTCCATAGGTCTGTTATAGTTGGAAGTGTCTCATCAGTAGCCCAACATTTTACTCCTACTCGCTGTTTATCTTTTGGATTAAAGAGGAAGTATACCCCTAGAAATCTATTCTCACTTTCTGGATAATCAACACAGGTAAAGTCTATGAACATTTTAAATCCGAATTCGTCTTTTAGAGACTTTAATAAATCTTTAAGTCTCTCTTTTGATATATATATAAATATAGCATTAGGAAATTTTTCTATACTTATCTCTGGAAATTTCTTCTCTATCTCCTTAAGTTTTTCTTCATCTATCCAGCAGAGGTAATTTTGCAAAATAAGACCCCTTTAATTCATATAAACAGTTTTAATTATAACAATTCAACTTTTAAGTTTAAACTTAATATTATACTTACATTCTTTTTAAGATTTACTATTTGAGTTAAAAAAGAAATAATATTAATTATCAAAATTTTTAATTCAGGTAAATATAGATGAAGAAATCTAAAAATGGTAAATTTGAGTTTTACTACATTACCCATATAGATAACTTAAAATCAATACTTGAAATAGGTATTCTTTCAAATGAGCAGGTATATAAAAAGAAAATTGAATTTAAGAAAATATCCAATGAAAACATTTTAAAAAAGAGAAAGGAAAAGGGGCTTTCTAATTACGCCAATTTGTATATCAATCCTAGAAACGCTATGATGTATCAGATATATAAAGGACTAAATTGGCATTTAGTTGTTATTGGAGTTAATGGTAATGATATTTTAGGTAAAGAGGATATAAAAATATCTATTGGTAATGCGGCAAGTGATTATTCCAAAATTCTCGACAGACATGATTTTAAAAATATTATTAAGTTTATCTCAGATGTTCGTAATATTAGAGATTGGATTTCTGAATACGAAAGTATTCCAATATCAGATTATTTAAAAGAGGAAGTTTATGGTTTTTTATCTCCCAAAAAATTCATACAATCTGAAATTTTAGTAAAAGAAAAAGTTAATAAGAAGTATATAAAATGTGTCTATGTTCCAAACGAAACTTTGAAGGAAAAGGCATTAGAAATTATTAAAGCTTTAAAGATTAATGTAGATGTTATTTTAAATCCAGATATGTTCTTTGAACCTATTAGAAAAGTAAAAATTACAGATAATATACATATTATTCAGGGAGATATGTTTACAAGTAGCTGTGATATGTTAACTGTGAGTGTAAACACTGTAGGAATAATGGGGAAAGGTTTGGCAAGTAGATTTAAATATATGTATCCAGAGGTATATGTTTTCTACGAATATTTATGCAAAAAGAAAATACTAAAGTTAGGAAAACCTTATATATTTGTATCGGAAAATTTTGATAGAAAATTTTTACTTTTTCCTACAAAAGGACATTGGAGAGAAAAATCAAAATTAGAGAACATTATAAAAGGTCTAGATTGGTTTATTGAAAATTATAAAAAGTATGATGTAAAGTCTGTTTCATTTCCAGCTTTAGGCTGTGGATTAGGAGGGCTCTTATGGGAAGATGTAGGTCCTGTTATGGTTAGCAAACTTAAAGATATTAAAATTCCTGTTGAAATTTATTTACCTGAAGAAAAAAATATAAAAGATAACTACTTCTCTAAAGAGTTTTATAAAATTTAAAAAAGATAAAAAAAGGAAGAGTTAGCCTAAAATCTCATTTAATATTTTGTTAACAACTTTAGGGTTAGCCTTACCTTTTGTAGCCTTCATAACTTGTCCTACGAAAAATCCCATTATCTTTTTGTTTCCTGCTTTATACTTCTCCACCTCTTTAGGATGTTTATCTAAAATTTCCTCAATTATCTTTCTTATTTCTCCCTCATCAGATACCTGTTTTAAGCCTTTTTCCTCTACTATCTGCTTAGGAGATTTGGAAGTTTTAAATACTTCCTCAAATACTTCTTTGGCTATTTTAGTTGATATATCTCCACTGTCTATTAGTTCCACCAGTTCTGCAATATGAGATGGTTTAACTGGACTATCTGATATTGCTATATTTTTCTCATTTAGTTTTCCTAACAGCTCGTTTATTATCCAATTGGCAATAGATTTAGGTGATTTGGAATAGATGGATATTGCCTCTTCAAAATATTTTGCCCTTTCTTTGTCTGCAACTAATACATCTGCATCATACTCGGTAAGTTTATACTCTTTAATGTATCTTTCAGCTTTTTCATCAGGTAATTCTGGTAGAGTGTTTTTTATCTTCTGTATATATTCCTTTGTTATTCTTACAGGTATTAAGTCTGGGTCTGGGAAGTATCTATAGTCATGGGCTTCCTCTTTTGACCTCATACTAAAAGTTTTACCTGTTTTTTCATCAAATAGTCTTGTTTCCTGTATTATTTTTCCGCCTTTCTTTAATATCTTTGATTGTCTCTCTATCTCATACTCTATTGCTTTCTGGACAAATCTAAATGAGTTTATATTTTTTATTTCAACTTTTGTTCCTAGTTTATCAGAACCTTTTGGTCTTAAAGATATATTTACATCACATCTTAACTGTCCCTTTTCCATATCGGCATTTGAAACTCCTATATACCTCATAATATTTCTGAGCTTTTCTAAATAAAGTCTAGCCCCTAAACCTGAACGAATATCTGGCTCTGAAACAATCTCCATTAGTGGAGTTCCTGCCCTATTTAAATCAACGTATGAATGTTTTCCTTTGTGTATAGTTTTACCTGCATCTTCCTCCATATGTAGTCTATGAATTCTTATTCTCTCAGTTTTTCCATCTATCTTTATATCTATATAACCATCTGTAGCCAATGGTTTATCATACTGGGATATTTGATAACCTTTCGGTAAATCAGGATAAAAATAGTTTTTTCTCGCAAATACTGATAGCTCATTCACTTTACAGTTTAAAGCTAAAGAAGCTTTTATTGCATACTCTAAAGCTTTTTTATTTAAAACAGGTAGGCTTCCCGGCATTCCAAGACAGACTGGACATACATTCGTATTTGGTTCAGCTCCAAACTCAACCTTACAGGAACAAAAACATTTGGTATTCGTTGACATCTGAACATGAACTTCCAAACCTATAACTGGTTCAAATTCCATCTTATACCTCAGAGTTTCTTATTTTGTTAATTAAATTCTACCTAATTTCTATTTCTTTATCCAATTTAGAAAAAATCACTCATCGTTCTCTTTAAAATATTTATCATATCTGTATCTGAATTCTCTAAATGTTAAACCTAAAATCTCAGCCGCTTTAATTTTCTTTCCCTTTGCCTTTTCCATTGCCTTCTTTATAAAAGCTTTTTCTATACTATTTAGGACAAACTTTAAATCTAATTTTTCAGGAAATTTTTTTATTGCAAACTCTTTATAGGGGTCATCAACGTATATTGAGTTTAACGGGATATTTATAAAAGCATTATTTAGTTTAATTTCTCCGTCTTCAGCAAAGATTACAGCCTTTTCTAATATATTTCTTAATTCCCTAATATTTCCTTTATACTCTAATGAGTATAGATAATTCATAAAGTCTGGTGAAATTTTTTCTATCTTTTTTTTATACTTTTTTTCCAGCTCTTTTAAGATATGTTTAACCAGTAGAGGTATATCTTCCTTTCTCTCCCTTAAAGGTGGTAATTCTATAACTATAGTGGCTAGTCTGTAGTATAAATCCTCTCTAAAATTACCTTTTTTTATCTCTTCTTCTAAATTTCTATTTGTTGCAGAAATAACTCTAACATCAACCTTTATTTCTTTGGTGCTACCTAAAGGTCTTATTACCCCCTCCTCTAAAAATCTTAAAAGCTTCGCTTGAAGTTGTATTGGCATCTCTCCTATTTCATCTAAAAATAAAATTCCCCCATTAGCTTCCTCTATTAACCCTTTTTTATCTGTATTTGCACCTGTAAATGCCCCCTTCTTATAACCAAATAGCTCACTTTCCAGTAAATCAGGTGGTAATGTAGCACAGTTAAATGTTATAAAAGGTTTGTTTTTTCTTTTACTAAGTTTGTGAATAGTTCTAGCTACGATTTCCTTTCCTGTTCCACTTTCTCCTAATATCAAAACGTTTATATCGTAGGGAGCTATCTTTTTTATTATCTCCTTTATCTGTCTTATATGGGGAGTTTCTCCTATAAACTCGTCAAAAGTTTCCTTTTCTTTTTCCTGTAATTTCTTCTCTAATTCTATTTTTTCTTTTAAATTTCGGACAATCAGCCTTATCTCATTTATATCAAATGGTTTGGTAATATAATCAAAAGCTCCAAGTTTTAACGCCTCTACCGCAGTTTCAGGTGAAGCATAAGCGGTAATTATAACAACTTCAGTTTTAGGATACTTTTTCTTTAATCTTTTTAGAACTTCTAAACCGGAGCCGTCAGGTAATCTTAAATCTAAAAAGGCAATATCATAAATATTTTTTTTTATTAATTTATTTCCTTCCTCTACAGTTGAAGCTCTATCCATCTCTATGCTATACTCAGATAACAGTATCTCCAGAATATCTAAAATGTTTTGTTCGTCGTCAATAACTAAAGCTTTTATATTCATTTTTTATTCTCCTGAAGTAAATATTACCTTTCTATTGGGAGAGTTATAATAAATTTAGCACCGCCTAAATCGCTTTTATCAACGAAGATATTACCATTATTCTCAACAACAAATCTTTTTGCTATAGCTAATCCTAATCCTGTTCCACCTAACTTTTTTGTATAAAATGGTTCAAATATTAGCTCTTTTATATCTTCCTCAACTCCCTCTCCGTCATCTTCAATCTCTATAATAATATTTTTTTTTAATTTATGAACCTTAATTTTTACTTTGCTGTTTGCCCATTCTGTAGCATTTTTAACAATATTAGAAACTGTAGAAAAAAATCCCCTTTTATCAATAAAAATATTTAAATTTTCAGGTATGTCCAATTCAAAACTAATTTCTGGTCTTTTATACGTTTCAACTATACTTTCTATAAATTCCTTAATGTTAATATCTTCTCTGTGTTGGTTTATGGGACTTGCAAATGCAATGAAATCGCTTAATAAATCATCTAATCTTTTTGCTTCTCTTCTGATTATTCCAATTAACTTTTTGTCTAAATAGCCATCTTGTAAAAGTTGGGCGGCACCGTTTATAGAAGCTAAAGGATTTCTTATCTCATGGGCTAACTCTGCACTTAAACGGTATAGTTTTTTATAAGCTTCTATTTCAGCTTTTTCTTTCTCTAACTCTTTTATATACTTTTCCTGTTTCTCTATTTTTTCTTTTGTTTTTACACTTGCAAGGGCAATAGTTATAAAGGTGAATATGTTTAAAACTATATTTATATATATACTTGACACAAACCCATCGTAATAGATATTTATAAAAATATATGTAATAATCACTAGGGCAGTTAATATTGCTGTTTCTAAAGGTTCTAAAATAAGTCCTGCAAATGCTAAAACTACTACATACAAAATGTAAAAGTATTTGGCCGTAAAGAATGAGAAGTATAACAGAGAGGATATGAATACTATATCCAGAATAAAGTCTAAAAATCTTATAATTTTAAAAAAAATGGAAATAAAGGAGATTAATGTATAGGTAATAAGTATAACCAGCGAAATTTTTTCATAGGACAGATTTTCTGGAAAGTTTAATCTTCCTTGGAATATGAAATATGCAAAGGTTAAGGAGAGGGCAAAGATAAATCTGGCTAGTTTATAGTTGTATAGGGCGTTTTTTAAAAGGGGGATGTAATCCATTCAGATGGAGTTATTAATTTTTTCTTAAGATTATAGCTCTACCCTTAGCTATTTCATTTATCGCTATAACTGTTTTCTTTAAAGGAACTCCCTCTTCTGTTAAATAACTTTCTGCTCCAGTTTCGTAAAGTCTTTTAGCTAATTTTGCAGCAGCGTGGACTAATTCGTATCTGTTGTTGACTTTTTTTAGGGCATTTTCTATAAGTGGTCTTTTGTTTTCCATTGTTTCCTCCAAAACAAGTTTGAATAGAGACTTAATAGTATATCATAATCTAATTTATTATGTTGATAACTTTCTACCTCACTTACTTCAGATAGAACCCCATTAAAAAACTTCTATTTAGAATATAAAATTTTATTAATAACTACTGTTAATTAAAACAATCTGTTTAATTTTCTATAGATAGTTTAAAGCTTTTTGAAATAAAGAAAAAATTTCTAAAGAAAAGAGAAAGAAATAAATGATTTTAAACTCTGTGGTATGCCGCTATAGCTGCCGCTATAACTACCGCCAAATCTTCAGGACTTTCATCTTTTGGTTTAAGTTTAAATGTTGGTAGTTTTTTATCTAAATAACTTGTATCAAATCTACCTTCCATAAAATCCTTATCTCTTACAACCTGTCTTAACAACGGTAAATTAGTAGGAACACCTCTAACTTGAAATTCCTCTAAAGCCCTTCTAGCCCTATTTACAGTTTGCTCCCAAGTTAAAGCCCAAACTGTAAGCTTGGCTATCATACTGTCATAGTAAGGTGGAATAATATAATCCTTATAAACAGCTGCATCTATTCTAACTCCCGGTCCACCTGGTGAATAGTAAGATGTAATCTTTCCGGGAGATGGAGCAAAATTTTTAGTTGGGTCTTCAGCATTTATTCTAAACTCTATAGCATAACCTCTAAAGTTTATATCTTCCTGTAGGAACGACAGTTTTTCCCCTTCAGCTATTCTTATCATTCTTTGAACTATATCAACACCTGTGATAGTTTCAGTTATAGTATGCTCAACCTGAAGTCTGGTATTCATCTCTATGAAATAGAAGTTATCATCCTCATCAACTAGGAACTCTAATGTTCCTGCACTTTCATAACCAAGTTTAAACATAGATTTAACTGCAACTCTAAATAACTCCCTTCTAACCTCCGGATTTAATCTAGGAGATGGCGCTATCTCTATAATCTTCTGGTGTCTTCTCTGGATAGAGCAGTCCCTCTCTCCGAGATGAATAACATTTCCATATTTATCAGCTAGTATCTGTATCTCAATGTGTCTTGGATTTTTTACATACTTTTCTATAAAAACATCACCTTTTCCGAAAAACTTTTCAGCTTCAACAGTTGCAGATTTGAATAGCTCCTCAAAATCCTCCTCCCTTTCAACAATTCTCATTCCTCTACCGCCACCACCGAAAGCGGCTTTTATTATTACAGGAAAACCTATTTCTTTAGCTATCCTTTTAGCTTCCTCTATATCTGTGATAGGTTCTATAGTTCCCGGCAAAACTGGAACTCCAACCTCTCTCATTGCTCTTTTGGAGGCTATCTTATCACCGAAGAGCCTTATATGCTCCGGTTTAGGTCCAATAAAGATTAAGCCCTTTCTTTCACAGTATTCGGCAAAATCTGCATTTTCAGATAAAAAACCATAACCGGGATGTATTGCATCACATCTGGTCTGTTTCGCCAAATCAACTATTTTGTAAAAGTTTAAGTATGCTTTTATAGGGTCTCCCGGTATCATATAGGCTTCATCAGCCTTTTTTACCCATATACCGTTAGCATCAACCTCTGAATATATAGCTACAGTTTTTATTCCAAGTTCTTTACAAGACCTTATTATTCTTGTAGCTACTTCCCCTCTATTTGCAACAAGAACTTTCCTTATTTTTTGTTTTGTAATCATAACTAACTCCTCTTGAAATTGTTATAAAAGGTTTACCAAGAGTTTTATTTTTCTACAATTAACTTTCCATTTTCTATAAATTCCTCATGTAAAGCTTTTACTGCTCTTTCGGCTTTATCCTCATCTATAATACAGGATATTTTTATTTCTGAAGTTGAAATTGCATATATGTTTATTCCCTCTCTGGCTAAAACATTGAACATCTTACCAGCTGTTCCAGAATGGGTTTTCATTCCTAACCCCACAACTGAAACTTTTGCTATTTTATCGTTTCTTTCTACACCTGTAGCTCCTATCTCTTTAGCAACTTTTTTAGCTATCTCTTCTGCCTCATCTGCATCAGTTTTATTAACTGTGAAAGATATATCTGTATGTCCTTTATGTGATACGTTTTGAACAATCATATCAACAACTATATTTGCATTTCCTAAAGCTGAGAATAACTTAGCGGCTATCCCCGGTTTATCAGGGACATTCACAACTGTAATTCTACTTTCCTTTAAATCATGACTTATCCCTCTTACTACTACCTTTTCCATCTCTTCATTTTCCTCCTGTATCCAAGTTCCTTCTTCCTCTGAAAAAGTTGACCTAACATGTATTTTTACTCCATATTTAGCGGCAAACTCCACAGACCTTATCTGCATTACTTTAGAGCCCAGTGAAGCCATTTCCATCATTTCTTCATAGCTTATTACAGGTATCTTTTTAGCATTTGGAACAATTCTAGGGTCTGCAGTGTATACACCTTTAACATCTGTGTAGATTTCACAAAAGTTAGCATTTAAAGCAGTTGCTAAAGCCACTGCCGTTGTATCAGAACCTCCCCTTCCTAACGTTGTAATATTTCTGTTTTCTGTTATCCCTTGAAACCCAGCAACAATTACAACTCTACCTTTTTCTAATTCCTTATTTATTCTTCTGATACCTATCTTCTTTATTCTTGCCTTTGTATGAACATTATCGGTAAATATTGGAACTTGCCAACCTGTTAAGCTTACCGCATCTACGCCTAAATCTTTCAGTGCAATGGCAAGTAAACCAATTGCCACCTGTTCTCCAGTTGATACAACAACATCATACTCTCTAGAGGCAGGCTTCTTTGAAACTTCTTTAGTTAGATTTATTAATCTATCTGTTTCCCCAGACATTGCAGAGGAAACAACAACAACTTTATTACCGTTGTCTACCGCCCTCTTTACTCTCTTTGCAACATTTTTTATTCTTTCAACTGTTCCTACAGATGTCCCACCGAATTTTTGAACTATAAGTGGCAATATTTTTCCTCCTATCTACGAGATTTTAAGACTACATAATATCTATCTTTTTAACCTTAATTATACCATTTAGAGAATTTGAGACGAAAATATAATCTGCATCTAATAAATCCCTTAAACCGTATCTACCTTCTTCAACCTCTAAACCTACTTCTCTGGCATTTTTTATTATTTTTTCTCTAGTTATACCTTCAACCAAACCACACTCTAAAGCTGGAGTGTATAGAGTGTTCCCTTTTACCCAGAAAATATTTGCTGAAGTTGTCTCTGTTATTTCATCATTTTCATTTAATAAAATTGCATCATCACAACCTTTCTCTATTGCATATCTTTTAGCTAGAACATTTAACATATAGTTAGTAGTTTTAAATCTTAATAGTGGATTAGAGCTGTTAACTTTGTAAGGGGAAACAGTTAAAACAATCTCTTTTTTTGGCTCTTTGTAAGGTTTAACTATCGTTAAAAGATAGCTTTTATAAGGTTTTAAAGAATAGTAATCTCCCCCTTCAGATAGTAAAACTGTTTTTATATATAAATCATTACCTAAATTATTTTCTTCAGCTATATCTAGAGATTTTTCAATAAAATATATATAATCTTCCTGTGATATTTTTGGAATAGATAAAAGCTCAGCACCTCTAACCAATCTTTCATAGTGTTTAGTTATGCTCTTTGGAAATTTTCCGTTATATCTAAATGTTTCAAATACTCCTTCTCCGTATAATGTTGTTCTTAAAGGTCTCTTTCTATCCTCTATTAGCTCACCATTTAAAGTTTTCACAACTTTTAAATCTCCCATGATAAAGCTACCCCTTAAAAATGCTTAATGAATGTAGTTTATAATATTACAGATAATCTAACAAGAATTTTTAATATTTAGATAATTTTTAATAGGTAATGGGGAAAAAGGTATGGAAAAAAAGGAAAACTCTTTTAAGGAAAAAGCTTTAAGTATTGAAAACTTAACATTTATTGCAATAGTTTTAGGTGTCGTGGCTGGAATTTATTTAAAAGATATAGTTATACATCTAAAATTACTTGGGGATGCCTTTTTAAATTTACTAAAAATGATAACCATCCCACTTATATTTGCTTCAATATTTGTAAGTATAGCTTCACTGTCTTCTATAAGAGATTTAAAAAATCTAGGATTAAAAGCATTTTCATATTATCTTTCTACAACATTTTTAGCAGTTTTAACAGGTTTAATTGTAGTTAATGTTGTGAATTTTGAGCCTGTTTCAAATGTTAATGTAAATGAAAGTATAGAGCATAAACCTTTTACAATTGAAGCTTTAATAAAGAGTTTCATACCTTCTAATATCTTCCAGAGTTTAGCTGATGGAAAAGTTTTACATATAATCATCTTTTCTATGTTATTTGCTCTAGCAGTTTTAACTTTAGAGAAAACGAAAAAGGAGCTAATAACTAACTTTTTTGATGGTGTAAATGATGCAATGTTAACTATAGCTAAATGGATTATAAATATGTCTCCTATTGGTGTTTTTGCCTTAATATCATATATAGTAGCTGAAAAGGGACCAGATGCTATTCTCTCCCTATGGGAGTATGTTTTAGTAGTAATTGTAGGATTGTTTATACATGCCTTTGTTAATCTATCACTTATAGGATTTTTAATAGGAAAATTTAATCCCTATAAATACTTTTTAAAGGTAAAAGAGGCTGTTTTAATAGCCTTTTCAACATCTTCTAGTTCTGCAACTTTACCTGTTTCATTAGAAGTTGCTGAAAAAAAGGCAAATATAGATAAAAAAACTGCTGGATTTCTCTTACCTCTTGGGGCAACTATAAATATGGATGGGACAGCTCTATATGAAGCAGTGGCAGTAATGTTTGTAGCATCAACCTATGGTATGGAACTAACTCTAATAGAACAGATAATTGTATTTTTTACAGCATCATTAGCAGCTATAGGTGCCGCTGGAATTCCTAGTGCAGGTTTAGTAACGATGACACTTGTGTTTTCTGCTGTAGGTATCCCACTGGAAGGTATAGCTTTAATACTTGTTGTTGATAGGTTTTTAGATATGTTAAGAACTGCAACTAATGTTTGGGGAGATTTGATAGGTGCAAAACTAATTTCAAGATATATAAACTCTTCTAAAGATTAATTTTTTATAAAAAAGTAAGGAGAGGTATATTGTCAAAAAAAATTGATGAAATCATACCGATTATATACAAAAGTATGTGTCCGAACTGTTTAGGAGACATATCTTCAGATAGACTTGAGAAAGGTCTTCCCTGTGAGAACTGTCTCCCTGAAGAAGTTCCAGTGAATGAAGTTTGTGATTTTATCGGATACGGACAATTTAGAAATATATGTGATTTATGGAATAAATTAAAAGATTTTAAGAAACTCTTTAAAGAGCTAATCAAAAATGACTTATGGAGTATTCAGGAAACTTGGGCTATAAGATACTTTCTAAATACATCATATGCCCTTTTAGCCCCTACAGGTGTTGGTAAAACCACCTTTGGCTTAATTCTATCTAAATTTTTAACAGAAAAAGAGAATAAAAAGGTTTATCTAATTTTTCCTACGCAGGTTTTAGTTAATCAGGCATACGACAGATTGATAAACTTCAATGTTTCTTCTGAAAGAATTGTTGCCTACAGTGATAGATTTGCCAAATCAAAAAAGAAACAGAGAAAGTTAAAGGAAAGAATAAAAGCTCAAGATTTTGATATTCTTATTACGACAACTATGTTTTTATACAGAAATGTAGATATTATTCCTAAAGGGGTTTACAGTTTAGTTTTTGTTGATGATGTTGATAGTATCTTAAAAAGTGCAAAAAATATAGATAAAGTTTTGATGCTGTTAGGTTTTTCAGAGGAAGATATAGAGAAAACTTTAAAGTTTATCTCCTTTAAACAGAAATTATTCAGTAGAAAAAATTTAACAGAGGAAGATTTAGAAAGCTATAGAAAATTTCAAGAGGAAATAAACAACATTTCAAAGAAGAGGAAAGGAGCTTTAATTGTTTCTTCAGCCACATCTAATCCTAGGTCAAAGAGGGTAAGTCTATTCAGAGAGTTGTTAGGTTTTGAGGTTGGAAAACCATCGCTAACCCTTAGAAATATTGTTGATACTTATGAAAAGGTAGAGGAAGAGGAGTTATGGGAAATCTCAGTAGATAAAATTAATAAACTTGGAAAAGGCGGTTTAGTGTTTTTATCTTCCTCTGAAACTGTAGAAAGACTAAATGAATATGTTGATTATTTAAGGGAAAAAGGGATAAATGCCATATCTTATGAAGATTTAATGGATAATTTAGAAAAGTTTAAATCGGGAGAAATCCCCGTAGTTGTTGGATTTGCAAGTTATAGAAATCCAATAGCAAGAGGTTTAGATTTACCGGATGTTATTAGATATGCTTTATTTGTTGGAGTTCCAAAACTACAGTTTAATATCCGTTTTGAAGAGGAGTTTATACACTTATACTATTTCCTTCTAACATTAACTCCATTTTTAATTAAAAAGAGGCTTGTAGATGAAAATAAGATAAAAGAGCTTTACGAATATATAAGATTTTTAAAAGTTTACAGTTTCATACCTTTTGAAAAGCTTGATAAAAATAAACAGGAAAAACTTTTAAGGATTAAGGATTTTGTTAAAAATTTAGTTGAAGAGGAAAATATTTATGCTCAAATCAAAAACTCTCCTGAAATAACCTTAAAAAAGGTAAATGGAAGTTTTATTTTAATAACTGCAGATATAACTGGATACATTCAGGCATCAGGTAGAACATCAAGATTGTATGCAGGTGGTTTAACTAATGGATTGGCATATCTATTAGTTGACGATGAAAAAGCCTTTTACTCACTACAGAAGAAGGCCAAATGGTTCAGTGAAGATATACAGTTTAAACCTGTTGAGGAGATTGATTTAGAAAGGTTATTAAGAGAGATAGATGAAGATAGGGAAAAAGTTAAAAAGATATTAGCAGGAAAGATAACTCCTGAAGAGAAACATTCATTTAAAACTACAGTTGTTATAGTTGAAAGCCCAAATAAAGCTAGAACCATAGCTAACTTTTTTGGGAAACCTTTAAGGAGAAAATTGAAAAATTTAGATGTATACGAGATAGCTATAGGAAATAGATTTTTAACTATTGTGGCAAGTAAAGGACATATATTTGATTTGAATAAAGATGAAGGATACTTTGGAGTTTTAAAGAAAAATAGTGATTTAAAAGAGACATTTATTCCTATTTTTGAGCCTATAGATGAGGGAAGAAAGGAAATTATAGAGAGTATAAGGGAGTTAGACTTAGAGGTTGAGGAAGTTTTTGTTGCTACAGACCCTGACACAGAGGGAGAGAAGATAAGTTTTGATATATATCTAAATTCAAAACCTTTTAACTTTCATATAAAGAGGGCTGAATTTCACGAAATAACTAAAAAAGCATTCTTAAAGGCTATATCTGAGTGTAGGGAAATCAATAAAAATCTAGTGAAGGCTCAACTTATAAGGAGAGTTTCTGATAGATGGATAGGTTTTTTAATATCTCAGTATATTCAAAAATTACTAAAAAATCCCCATTTATCAGCTGGAAGAGTTCAAACTCCAGTTTTAGAGTGGATAGTCAATAGAACTGATGAAGCAAAGAAAAAGTTAAATGTTGTAAAGGTTTTCATTGGAGATTACCCTGTTGAATTTATATTTGAAGATAAAAGTTCAGCCAAATGGTTTTATGAAAATCTACAGTTTGTTTTAGTAAAAAAACTGGAAAGTGAAGAGGAAAAACTTTTTGTCAAACCTTTTACTACCGATAGCTTACTGATGGCTTCAGCTAGAGAGTTGAAACTATCTCCATCGGAAACTATGAATTTAGCTCAAGATTTATTTGAAGAGGGACTTATAACCTATCATAGAACAGACAGTTTTAGAGTTTCGGATACGGGGATACATATAGCAAAGGAGTATATAAAGGAGAACTTTGGAGAAGATTACTTCCATCCTAGAAAGTTTTCATCATACGAAGGAGCCCACGAGTGTATAAGACCAACTAGACCTATGGATGCTGAAGAGCTAAAATCTCTCCAGTATGTAATGAATTTACAGAGTATAACTTTTAAACATATAAGACTTTATGAGCTAATTTTTAAACAGTTTATAGCGTCTCAAATGAGGGAAACTGTAGTTGAAAAAAGTAAGTATTCAATAAAAGCCTTTAAAGAAGAAATAGAGGAAAGTATTATCACAGATATTATTCAAGATGGCTACAATCTAATAATGCCTGTTAGAACATATAAAATCCCTGAAGGTGAGATAAATATAACTGGAAAGAATTTTTATCAAAAGCCAAAGGTTCCATACTACACATTTGACACAGTGATAAAGGATATGAAAGAGAAAGGTATAGGAAGACCTTCAACCTATGCGATAACAGTTCAGAAACTTCTGGACAGGGGCTATATAGTTGAAAGAAAAGGTTATCTTTTCCCAACTAAACTAGGTAGGAAGGTTTTAAGTTTTATAAAATCAAAAGAAGAGCTATACAAATTTGTTAATGAAGAGTTTACAAAAAAACTGGAGCTTATAATGGATAAAATAGCAGATGGGAGCAAAGACTACGAAGAGGAATTGGAAAAACTGTTTAATGAATTATGGGAAAAGATTAACAGAAAAAGTTAAATGAATTTAAATTTTTATTAAACTTATTAAACAAATAATAAAATTTAAAGGAGTTTTAAATGAATTTGCCAAAAAATGATTTATTTTTAAGGGCTATAAGATGGGAAAAGGTTGAGAGAACTCCAATCTGGTTAATGAGACAGGCAGGAAGATATATGCCAGAGTATAGAAAGCTTAGGGAAAAGGCAAGAAGTTTTAAAAATTTTTATAAAAATGTTGAGTTATCTGTAAAAGCCTCTTTACTACCAAAAAAAATTTTAGGAGTTGATGCGATAATTATCTTTTCGGACATTTTAACACCTTTAGAAAGTATAGGAATGAAGTTTGATTTTATAGAAAAACAGGGACCTGTTTTTGAAAATCCTATAAATGAACCATCCGATATAGACAGATTAAGGGAATTTAACAGGGAAGATGTCTCATTTGTAGGAGAAATCATAAAGGAAGTTAACACAGAGCTTAACAGAGAATTACCAGTTATAGGTTTCTGTGGTGCACCTTTTACGTTGGTGGCATATATGATTGAAGGTAGAACATCAAGGGATTTCAAAAGGGCAAAAAGTTTTATGTTTAATTATCCAGATAAGTTTAAAGAGTTGTTAGACAAACTGGCAGATATGCTTACAGATTATATAAACTTTCAGATAGAAAGTGGAGCTGATGCTATTCAGATATTTGATAGTTGGGCAGGTTATTTAACTCCAGATGACTATAAAGAGTTTGCCTTACCACCTATAAAGAAGATTATTCAAAATGTTAAAAGGGATTATCAGCCAATAATACACTTTACAAAGGGAGTTGCTGGAATTGTTGATTATATGATTACTTCAGGAGCAGATGCTTACAGTGTGGATTGGATGATAGATTTAAGAGTTTTAAAAGAAAAATTAAATGGAAGTTTTGCAGTTCAAGGGAATTTAGACCCAACT
Source organism: Persephonella sp. (assembly GCA_003978565.1). GTDB lineage: Bacteria > Aquificota > Aquificia > Aquificales > Hydrogenothermaceae > QNZC01. The sequence continues at coordinate 17,864 of QNZC01000076.1, forward strand.
GTTCTATATGCAGATAAAAAGGTTATTAGAGAAAAAGTTTTAGATATTCTAAATAAATGGGGAATGGAAAGCGGACATGTTTTCAATTTAGGACACGGTTTATCCCCTGATATGGAAGAGGATAAGGTAAAGTATTTAGTTGACACTGTAAAGGAGTTAAGCCAAAGATAATGTTAAAATTCACGATTAATTCACAAATGTAAAAAAATTGTTTATTATATTAAGTAATAGATAAAGGGAAAATTAAAAAAAGTGAATTTAACAAAAAAAACCTGTCTCTCTCCCCCAAACCTCCTCCCCTCTCCGTTGCCCCCATCTAACGGGGGCACTTTTTAATTTATGCCAAAGTTGAATTATTTTAAAGGCTTTTTAGCTGTTTCTTCTAACATTAACCCTGCAATAAATGCAACTCCTGCGGCGAACATTAGGTAAAATGAAGGAGAAGCTAGATTGTTTGTTATTTTTGTAAGATATGTTGCTATTAAAGGTGCTGTTCCTCCAAAAATTGCAAAAGGTAGATTATAACCTATTGAGTATCCTGTGTTTCTTATCTTTGTTGGAAATATTTCAACGAGTGTTGTAGGTAGAACAGCCATAAAACCGGCAGTTATTACTGCAAAAATAATCTGACCTAACTGTGCATAGAATTGATTTCCGTAAGATATAAGATTAAATATCGGATATGCAAATATAAATGTTGCTCCAGTTGAGTAAACGATAAACGGTTTTCTTCCAAATTTGTCAGATAGATAACCAAAGATAGGTATTAAAATTGCCAAAACAATCATACTAACTGTGTTTATACTTAGGGCAACAGGTTTTGGAAATTTTAAAAAGTTTATTAAATGTTGAGATAGATAAACGAAAATTGTATAAAATCCGACTGCTTGGAATATACTTAAAGAGAAAGTTTTAAAAAATCCAGATTTAGCATTCTTTATTAAATCTACTATTGGGTTCTTATCTATCTCTTTTTTCTCTTTAATCTCTTTAAATTTTGGAGTTTCATCTATATTTCTTCTTACATAGTATCCTAGAAAACCTAAAATTATTCCTGTTAAAAATAGTATTCTCCAACCGTAAGAGTATAAGGCATCTTCAGGTAGTATCTTTGTTATTAAAGCTCCAGAGGCTGAGCCTAACAAAATTCCAATAACTGCTCCCAGTATAGCTATACTTCCGAAAAGTCCCCTTTTACTTTTAGGTGCATGCTCCACTACAAATGAAACAGATGTTGTATACTCTCCACCTACAGATAATCCCTGTAAAATTTTAAGTATAACTAAAAGTGTTGGAGCTAAAATCCCTATCTGATAGTATGTGGGAAGTAAACCTATAGTTGTTGTAGAAAATGCCATCAGTACTATTGAAAACATTAAAGCTCTTTTTCTACCTATTCTGTCCCCTAAAAAACCGAAGAGCACTCCACCTATGGGACGGGCAATAAATCCAACAGCAAAAACTGCAAATGATTTTAATAACTCAACTGTAGGGTCTTCTGATGGAAAGAAAAGCTTACCTATAACACCCGCTAAAAATCCATATACTACAAAATCATACCACTCTAAAACATTTCCAATCATTCCAGCTATAAGGGTTTTCCTAAAATGATTATTCCCAATCACTTGCAGACCTCTTTAACAGGAATAGATTGTTTTATAAACATTATAAAATTTTGATTAAAAAAAGAAAAAAGAAGAAAGAAAGAAAGAAGGGGGCTCGGGGGGCTACTTCTATACAGTTATTTTATTCTTTTCAAATTGGTATAAAATTTCTAAAGCTCTATATGAACTATCAAAACTTGGATTTTGTAAAAATTCTTTAATCATAAGCTCTAATTTATCTTTTTTATCGGGGGATTTTACTTTTTTCTGTGGATATATTATTTTATCTTCTACAAAGTTTAGTTTTATATCCTCCTCCCCCTTTCTCAAAATCCACTCCCTTCTTATATAGGGATATTCCCAAGCTACTTCTATTTTAAACTCCTGCCCCTCTGTATTGCCTATAACCTTTATTATTCCTTCTGTATTCTTTACTCTTTTTATATTAAATCTTCCAAATAAATAATGCAAGATGTATAAATCGTGCCAAGCTAAATCATAAAAAGGATTGATATAACCTTTACCTAGATTTAATCTATATGCCTCTATTAAGTGTATATCACTATTTAGTTCTATATTTCTTACAGAGTTTGATTTTAACTCTATTTCAGAAACAGAAAGACAAAGATTATTTCTTTGGGCTAAATTTATAGCTTCGTCAAGTGGTTTAGGTGTTATAGCAGGTGGCTTTTCTATCATTACATTTATTTCTCTCTCTAATAACTTTTTAGCGATAGGTATATGTGATAATGGGTCTGTTGCTATAAATGCGTAATCTATCCTATTTTCCTTTAATGCTTCATCTAAATCTGTGTATTTTTTAAATTTATCTGGTTGTTCTTTCAATTTATTTTGGTCTTTATCAATTAAAATGGTATCTATGTTTAACAAATCTAATTTCTTTACATACTTTGAGCCCATATTCCCTACGCCAATAACTGCAACTTTCAATCTTTCTAACCTCTTAATAAAGATTTTTAGCTTTCTTAAAGCAAAATTAATGCCATTTAAAAAACTTTTGAGTTTCAGATTTATCCCTCTAACTTATTTTCATCAATTCAAAATTTTTGTTAAATTTTCAAAAAAAAGTTATATTATAGCTATATTGTTAAAACTAGATTTTATATGTTGATAATGAAAAATTTATTAAAGTTTTTTAATAAAGAAAAGTTAAAACGATATGGATTATTACTGTTTTTCAGTTTCTTCATATCATTTATTCCTTATGTTAGAGAAGTTGTAGCCAGTTTTATAGATGATTTTTTAATAAAAGTAGAAAATAAATTGTCCTATCTTTCTAAAAACAAAGCGGAAGATTTCGTATTCGTTTATATTGATGGAAATACATTAGAAAGTTGGAACGCTAAACTTAAACCTTTACTTCCACGGGATAAGTTAGCGAAGCTTATAGCTAAAATATCTGAAGATAATCCTAAAATAATATTTGTAGATGTTTTTTTTGATTTTAAAGGAAATAAAAGAGAAGATAAAAAGCTAGAAAATACTTTAAGAAATATTTTAAAGAAAAAGGATATAACTTTTATATTTCCTGTATCTTTAGAAATCTATGAGAATAACAAATTAAAACCTCTAGCATATTTTCCGTATTTCTATAAAGATTTAAAAAAGTATAAAGATAAAATTATTTTATCCGTTCCTTTGTTTTTTTCGTTTAAAAATGAAAATGATGGAGTTATAAGGTATTTTGGTTATAAAATTGATGCAAGTTATATGTTAAGAGACAGGGAGAAGGATATAGAGTTGTATAACTCTGCTGTTGTTATATACAGGAGGTATAAAAATCTTAAAGATAATGAAGTAGATATAACCAATTCTGATTTTGTAAGAAGTCGTATAAGATACCTTTTAAATATGAATAAAAAAAACTTTAACTCTATATCTGCCGATGAGGTTTTAAATTCTGAAAGCAATCTTAATTCTGAAAATAAAATAAATTTCAAAGATAAAGTAGTTATCATAGGAGTGGATTATTCGTTTAAAGAAAAAAAATACAAAACGCCAATAGGAAATATAGCAGGGATATATTTAATTGGAAATACAATTTTTACTTTAGATGGACACTTACTAAAGGATAATATAATTTTAAGTTTAGTTTTATCTTTTACAATGCTTTTAGTTTTTTCTCTGAATTTTAGGAGAAAAATTATTACTATTCCTCTAAACATAATAGCTTTAATAATTTTTTATTTTGTAAGCTTTACTCTTTTTCATTGGTATAACTACTTATTAATTCTATTTATAGTTTTCTATCTTTTTGTAATTGGTGAGTTTATGAAAACTGTTTCAGATACAGTTATAAAATGGCTTTGGGAAAGTATAGTTATAAAATTAAAAGAAAAAATTTTTAATAAATGAAAAACAGTTTGATATAATAAGTATATATTTCTCGTATAGGAAATAATTATGTTCATTTTGAAACATTTTAAAAACTTCAAAATTTATAAATCTCTATTAATTCTAATCTTTTCCATTTCAACCTTTGGTAATGCTTTTGCCTTATGTTATATCTACGATTATGGTAATAGGATTACTGTTAAAAAGTGTCCTAAAAATATCAATAAAGAAAATTTAAAAAACAGTTTTGTTATTTCCACTAAAAGGATTTACGGATTACCAGACGATTTTTCAGTTTCCAGAATTTGCAACTATTATATTTTTTATAAAAAACAAAAAGAAAAAATTAGAAGTATAGAAAAATGTAATAAAAATTTTTATGTGAAGTTCTATAAAAATAGAGAAAAATTTTTATGTGATATATATAGGAAAAATATAAGAAAAACAAGTTGTAAAGTATTGCAAAATAATACTCTAAATTACGGCGATATTCTTATAACAACTATGAGATTTAATTTTTCTCAATGTATTAATAACTGTGAAGTTAATGTTGTTAGTATTGGTGATTTAAGGATTTATTATTTAAAAAAAATTGGAAGGTTAAAGAAATTTTCTGATATTTTTAAGAGTATATGGAGGAAATTTTTTGGTAATGATACAGATATTGTGATAGTTGCTTCAAGGGGATTTGACAAAGATTTTACGCCAGATAATTCATTTGTTTTTAGAAATGATATTATTATGTTGTATGTTCTTTCGGAAGATAAAAAGGTTTTAATAAAGGATACGGAAAACGATACAGTTATTTATGAATATAATATTTCTAAAGATAGATTAAAAGACGATAGACTTGAGATAAACCTATCAGAAATAGAATTAAAAAAAGGTCATAGGTATGAGATTTCCATTTTAAATTCTAAAAATAAAGTTTCTAAAACTCTTTATATAGTTTATCCAGAGGAAGCTGACGAGTTTTATAATTATATAAAAGCTAAAGTTAAGGAAGGGAATATAACAAACGAAGAATTAGCAAATCTTTTATGTTGCAAATCAAACTTTTATTGGAGATGTAAGGAATTTTTGGAAAATACAGATATTAAAGGTTTTGAGTGTAAAACTAATAAAAATGGAGGATTTTAAGCTATGAAAAAAATAAACTTTTTTATCTTTCTATTTTTATTTATATCTGGTTTATCTTTTTCTTATGGAGTTGATAAGGAAGTTTTTAAAAATAAATGTATAACAGAAGTTGAAAATTTTATGGAAAATCCACGGAATTACAGAGATACTGGGGAAATAGAAAAAGTATGTAAGGAGTATCTAAATTTAGAAGATAATAAAAATTCTAAAGGCTTCGCCAGTGTAAATTTTTATTTAGGTCTTTTGCATTATTTAAAAGGGGAATATGATAAAGCAGAAAAATATTATTTGAAAGCTTTGAATATATTTGAAAAAACACTACCACCTAATCATCCTTATTTGGCTTCAACTTATCTCAATTTAGGTGTT
>QNZC01000077.1 GCA_003978565.1 Persephonella sp.
AAATTGCAGGAAATAGGATACTTCCGAACATATCTAAGTGTGGAAAAGGGTTAACTGTTAATCTTCCAGCAACTTTAGGTGTGTTATCTCCTAACTTATAGGCAGTATAACCGTGTCCCAACTCATGAACAATCATAGCTATAAACAGAGCAGGTATCATAAGAACTGCATACTGTAAATGTGAAACAAATTCCATTTATAAAAACCTCTGTTTTTTATTATTTAAAGATTAATATTATATAACTGTTATATAAATAAACTTAATAAGTTATATAACAACTGAAAAATTTTTGAAAAAAATCTCAATATTCTATTAAATTGAAAATTCAAAATGAAATTTTAAAAATTCTTTTTGAAAATTTATTAAATTTAAAGGTCAAATTTTTATAAAAAACTACATAAATTAACCAATAAAGAAAATTTTCAAAAATATTGACAAAAACAATGGCTGTATTTAGGTTTATTAATGTAAATTTTAACCCTAATTAATTTTTGGAGGAGGTAGAGTTATGAGGAAATTCTTTTTAGCTTTATCGGTTTCAGCATTACTTGTTGGGGGAGCTTTAGCTAGCTCTTTAGAGGACAGTGAAGTTTCTAACTCTGTTGGAATGGAAAATTCAGCTATAGTCCAACATGGTTATAATAACGCGGTTAATGCTGGAACAGAGATTTCTCATTCTAGAGTTGTAAACTCGGAAGTTAGCAATGAGGTTTACATGAAGAACTCTTCAATCAGACAGAGAGGTGCTAAAAACTACGTGAATACTGGAACCAAAGTTGAAGAGTAAAAATTAATCTTCCCTTCTCTATTCTCTTTTTTTCTTTTTATCTTATAAATTCGGGTTTATATAATGGAGTTATATAATGAGAAAGATATTATACAGTTTATTATGTTTTCTTTTGGGTTTAAAAATAACAACATATGCTTCCCCTTTAGAAGATGCCTATTATCAAGACGAAAACTATTATTCTGAACAAAATTTTAACTCAAAAAAAATTTTAAAGCAACTTTTTAAGGAATATATAAATTCTTATAAGGAGGTTGTAAAAATAGAAGAGAAACTATCTCCGGAAGCTCAAAAAATAATTCAAAAGAATAAAAAATTTCTTGAGAAAGGAAAAATAAAAGCTCTATCAAAGGTTCATGATGGAATTAGAGGTAAAGTTCTTTACATATATAAAGACTATGCAAATGAAATACAGAATATGAATGTTAAAAATTCAGATAAGTTGTATATATTAACTACATTTATAGATAAAAAGATACTTAAAGATAGAAAATTAAAAATTACCAAATATATGGAAAATGTTAGCATAAGACAAACAGGAGTATCCACTAAAAAAAAAGAAATTACTTGAGGGAGTTTAGATTAAGAAATGTAAGAAGATTAAAGTATATAAAACCTGTGAAAAGGAGATATTTATCAAATGATAGAAATATAGAAGTAAATACATTTAAGTTTAAAAAATTAGAAAGAAGAATTAATAAAGTTTTAATTGAGGTTAGAAATAAAACCTACAGAATTAAATCTAGAAGAAAATGATTTCTGAATTTAAACTTTCAAACAAACCTTTGATATAAAAGATAATGATTTATTTGAAACTTTTTAGCTCAAAAATACTCTGTTATAAAATATCTCTTAAATAATTCTATTAAATGGTGGTTGTTATTGTGAAATATATATTTGGTGCAGTTAACTCTAGAAGATTTGGAGCATCTCTTGGAATAGATTTATCTCCTGATTTTAAACAGTGTAATTTTGACTGTTTATACTGTGAGTTAGATAAGGCTAAACCTGTTTCAAAGATGATAGATGAACCTAACCCAGAGGATATAGTTGAAGAGGTAAAAGAGTATTTAAAAAAACACAATTATCCAGATGTTATAACTATAACTGCAAATGGAGAGCCTACCTTATATTCACAATTAAACAAACTGATTGAGTTATTAAACAGTTTAAAGGGAAAAAGTAAACTTTTAATTCTAACAAACGGTTCAACAATACACAGAGAAGATATACAGGAAGCTCTGTTAAAGTTAGATATGGTAAAAGTTTCCCTTGATGCAGTTTCAGAAAAAATATTTAAAAAAGTTGACAGACCAATTCAAAATATATCAGTAAAAAATGTAATAGATGGACTTATAGAATTTAGAAAGAAATTTAAAGGTGAGTTAATTATAGAGATACTTGTTGTTAAAAATGTGAATGATACGGAAGAGAATATGCTAGAGTTAAGGGATGTATTAAGATTGATAAAGCCCGATAGGGTTGATTTAGGAACAGTTGATAGACCACCTGCCTATAGAGTTGAACCTGTTTCTGATGAAAAATTGTTAGAATTAGGGGAATTTTTAAAAGATTTTAATTTAAATATTCTTTTTAGAAGAAATTTAGACTTTTCAAACCTAAATCTAGAGGAAGATGAAATTTTAGAGATATTAAAGAGAAGACCTCTTTCAATAGATGACCTTACAGAACTAACTGACAGTATAACGAAAGAAAAGATTTTAGATAGAGTATACAAAAATGAATTAAAATTGGTAAATGTAGGAGGTAGAGATTATATTTTAAATCGCTAATAAAAAAAATGTTTTAAAATTATAAAATTGTATGAAAAAATTTATAAAAAGGTTAAATTATTGAGAGAACTTGTAATTATATCTTCCAGAAATTTTTATTTTTATATACTTTTGGAAAATGAAGAGGTAATTGAAGTTAGATTAGACAAAAAAAACAAAACAAATTCAGTAGGAAGTATTTTTAAAGGAAAGGTTAAAAAATTACTCCCTCATATGAATGCCGCTTTTATTGATATAGGAGAAAAAAAAGAAGCTTTTTTACCATTAAAAGACCATTTAGAGTGCTGTCAAAAATTAAAAGTAGGAGATGAACCTTTACTTCAGTTAAGGAGAGCTTCAATTCAATCTAAAGGTGCAAAATTAAGTTGTAAAATTACACTGCCGGGAAAGTATCTAGTTTTAATGCCTACCATAGATTATATATCTGTATCAACAAAGTTAGATGAAGAAACAAAAAAGCTCTTAAAAAAGAGAATTTATGAAATTATTCAACCTTTTAATGAAGAAGATAAATTTGGATATATAATAAGAACTAAAGCAATAAACGCTACAGATGAAGAAATTATACAGGATTTTCAAGCTTTAAAACAACAATGGAACAATATAGTAAAAAGGTATCATAAAGTTAACGCTCCAGCCCTTCTATATGAGGAAGGTTTAAGAGCTTATGCCTTTTTAAGGGATTATGCAGGTGATATTCAAAAAATATACACAAATGATAAATATTTAGCTGAACAGCTAGAGGATTATATAAGATTAAATTTTAATAAATCAGATATAAAAGTTATATATGTAAGTGAAAATAAAGAAAGTTTATTTGAAAAATATAATGTTGAGAGATTGATAAACAGAATTCTTAACCCTTATGTTTGGCTCAAAACAGGTGGATACTTAATAATAGAAGAAACTGAAGCTTTAGTTGCCATTGATGTTAATAGTGGAAGTTTGAAAAAGTATAAAACTCTTGAAGAAACAGCCCTACACACAAATCTAGAGGCAGCTAAAGAAATAGTTAAACAGATAAGATTGAGAGATTTAGGAGGAATAATAGTAGTTGATTTTATTGATATGTATTTAGAGGAGTATAAGGAGAAATTAATAAAAGTTTTGGAAGAAGAAATAAAAAAGGATAAACAGACTATAAAAATTAAATCTTTTACTTCCTTAGGACTATTAGAACTAACTAGAAAAAAGGCAGATAAAAGCTTAATAAAACAGCTTTCTGAAGTATGCCAACATTGTGAAGGAAGCGGTTATAATAAAGGAAAAGATATTGTTCTATTTGAAATAGAAAATAAAATAAAAAGTTTGAAGCCTTTCTTTAAATTGAAAATATTTATCAATAAAGCTTTAGAAAAAGATATAAAGAGCCTTATAAAGGATTTATCTTTAGAAAATGAAGTAGAGATAGTAATAAATAAAAATTTAAAACAGTTTGAGTATAGGATAGAAAAATTTTAAATATAAAAAAATCCCCTCATAGAGAGAGGGGAAGAAGAGGGAGGGGGGAGAGTTAAATGAAAAGGACTAATTGGCTTTAGGTTTAGGAGTTTCTGTAGTCGAAGGCGGTAAAACAGGTAATTTCAAGGCGTCTTTAGGAATTTCTCCAGTTAAACTATTTAAAAAGGCAACTATCTTATCAACTTCATCATCAGTTAACTTTATGCCTAATTGTGTCTCTCCCATAATTTTAACAGCTTTCCTTAAATCCCAGACCTGTCCATCATGAAAATATGGATAAGTTCTAGCAATATTTCTTAAAGATGGGACTTTAAATACAAATTTATCCTTTTCTTTCTTAGTTAATCTATATTTTCCTAAATCTGCAGTTGGATAAGGTTTAAATATACCAAACTTGGTAAACATCCTACCGCCAACTGCTACACCGTTATGACATCCAGCACATCCTTTGTCTACAAATAATCTTAAACCTTCCTTTTCTTTTTTAGTTAAAGCCTTTGTATCTCCCATTAAAAATTTATCAAATCTTGAAGGTGTTGTTAGTGTTCTCTCAAATGCAGCAATAGCTTTAGCAACATTATCATAAGTTATAGGGTCTTTATCTTTAGGGAAAACTTTCTTAAATTCTTCAACATAACCGGGAATTGTTTTTAGTTTTAACACAACAAAATCTGGATTAGGCATAGCCATCTCAACATGGGCTAAAATAGGTCCCTTTGCCTGCTCCTCTAAATCTTTAGCTCTCCCGTCCCAAAATTGAGCAGTATGAAAACCAGCATTTAAAACTGTTGGAGCGTTTCTACCACCTGTCATAAATTTATGTCCTAAGGAAGTTGGCACATTATCAACTCCATAGGTTGCCAAGTTATGACAAGTATTACAGCTTATAACTCCACTAAGGGAAAGTCTTGGGTCATAGTATAGTTTTTTTCCAAGCTCAACTTTTTCTTTTGTTATAGGATTACTTTTGGGAGCGGGTATTTCTTTTGGTAAAGGTTTAAAATACATTTTTGCCTTTTTTAAAAGTTCCTCATCACTGGCAAAAACATTTCCTATAAGAGAAAAAACCCCTACTGTTCCTATTATAAACTTTAGCTTTTTCATTTTCTTATCCTTTTTAGTATTGATTACTATTATTAATAATAGTAAAAACGAAAAAAGATTTCAACAATATTTATAAACCATTTAAAATTTTATGGTGGCCAGGGGCGGAATCGAACCGCCGACACTACGGTTTTCAGCCGTATGCTCTACCAACTGAGCTACCTGGCCAAGCCTTAATAATATTAACAATATTAAAATTTTCTGTCAAGTGGATATATAAGTTCAGAAAGGAAGAGGACACCTACTGAAAGAATGAAAACTCAAAACTTATCAAAAACCTGTAAATACTTTGGAATATCCAGAACTACTTTTTAGAATAGGAGTTCACCATGTAATAAACTGAATAGATATCTATTTATAAAAAAAGGATAACACAGTATCTCCATATTTCCTTTCCTTGTCTGCCCCAAAGCTGTTATTTGAATTATGCTCAAGAATAAAAATCCCGTTGTCTTCCAATTTTAGAAGAGCTAAATCTATCAATTTATTATAATCCTTATAATTGTAAGGTGGGTCTGCAAAGATAATATTAAAATTTTCTCCATAACTTTTTAAAAATTTAATGCTATCCTCTGGATAAACTTTATAATTTGAAAAATGTTTTGAAACTTTTTTCTTTATCTCAAAAGCTCTTTTTTTATTCTTCTCTACAAAAACAACTTTATCAGCACCTTTTTTTAAAGCATCTAGACCTACTTCACCTGTTCCTGCAAATAAATCTAAAAATCTAGTTCCACTAACATCGTAAAGTATATTAAAAAGAGCCAACCTTACCTTACTTGAGGTTGGCCTTAAATCAGTCTGCTTTTTTCTTAATCTATCTCTTCTAGCCACAACAGTTCTCTTTTAAAAAGAATTAAATCTTTCATATATGAGAACATAAACTCAAAAGCTTCAATATGTCTTTTTGCTTCAAACTCATTCTTACCCCAAGTATAAATTCCGTGATTTCTTATTAATATTCCGGGAATGTTAACATCTATAGATTTTCCACACTCTTCAGCTAATTTGTCTAAATCAAACCAGTTTTCAACTATGGGAATTTTTATAACCGCATTTTCTCTCCAAATATCTAAAGCCTTTATCATCTCTAGGTTTTTAATAGGAACATAACCATACTGAAAGTAAACTTCCGAAATAAAGTTGTTATTTGTAGTATGGATGTGAATAACCATACCTGCATCTGTTTTTTGATATATTTGAGAATGAATTTTCGTTTCTGCAGATGGTTTTAACCTTGTTTTCTCTATAGGTTTAGCATCTTTGTCAACAAATATTACATCTTCATGGCTCACAGTTCCTTTATCCTTCCCACTACTTGTAATAGCGAAGTATAAAGGGGCATCATGTAGTTTATAACTTAAGTTTCCACTTGTAGCTGGAAACCATCCTTTTTTATACAGTTTTACTTTTATATCATTTAGAATATTAACAGCTTTCTGTTTTTCTTCCTGATAAAGTCTGTAAGGCATAATTACCCCTTTTAAAAAGGATTTTTACTTTGGATAAAAATTATAACCTTAGTTTTTTTTTATCTCTATTAACTCCAATATTAGATGTAGATGAGTTAATGGATGTTTAAATTTCAGATAGGAATTATTTTTAGATATAAATCTCCAATTTCTCCCTTTATATCTTTATAACCTTCTCCTTTAATTTTTAGAACGGTTTCCTGTCTAATATCTTCAGGAATTCTTATGGTTAAAGTTTCATTTTTTATATTTTTTATAACTATGTATTCTCCAGCTTTAGCTTTCTCTCTAGGTAGTTTTAATTCTCTGTATATATCCTTTCCCTTTATCTTTATATCTTTACTTTTATTAAACTTTACCTTTATTAATAAATCCCCGGGTAATCCTTTATATACCTCATTACCACCTTCATCTATCTTTATTAGATAGTTTTCCTGTATTCCCGGAGGAATGTAGAAAGTTTTTTCAACTTCCGTTTTGATTAGTCCTTCACCACCACAGTATTCGCAGGGGTTAATTATCATAAATCCCTTCCCTTTACATTTAACACAGGGAATATTTATCAACCATTTTTTTATTTTTCCTACACCTTTACAGGTATAACATTTCTGTATAAATGAGTTTTCAGTTACACCACTTCCCTTACAATTTGGACAAATCTTTTTTTTAGTATAGGAAATTTTTTTATAAACTCCTTCAAAACCTTCCTTTAAAGTTATAAATACTTCTTTTTTTATATCTCTACCTTTTACCTTCTTTTTATCTTTTAGATTTAGAAACTCCCTTATCTCTTCATCTATCTTATTTTTTATAAAATTACTTTTTCTCTTTAAATCGTATTCTTTTCTTTTATTATCATCCATAAGTGTTTCATAAGCTTCAATTATCTTTTTAAATATCTCCTGATTTTCAGGATTTAAATCTGGATGATACTTCTTTGCCTTTTCTCTAAAAGCCCTCTTTATCTCCTCTTTAGAAGCGGAAGGGGGAACCCCTAAAAGCCTATAAAAGTCCATTTTTTAATTTTCTTTTTCCTTTTTCACTTCATTTTGATTTTCTTCATTAGGTTCAACAGCTACCACAACCTTAGCAGGTCTAATTACCTTACCTTTATATTTATAACCTGTTTGTATCACCTTAACAATACTATTTGGTTGATGTTCTTCTGCCTTTACAGTTTCTATAGCCTCGTGTTCTATAGGATTAAACTCACCACAAACTTCTATCTTTTCCATTCCGTGGTCCTGTAAAAATCTGTTAAGCTGATAATGTATCATCTGAACACCTTTGATAAAGGCATTAATATCTGTTGCTGTTTTGGCACTTTCTAAAGCCTTTTCAAAATTATCTACTATCTCTATAAAACTTTTTATTACCCTTAATGCTCCCTCGTCTTTAGCCTCTTCTTTTTCCTTTCTCATTCTTATTTTGTAGTTTTCAAACTCATCCTCTAATCTTTTGTAAGCTAAACTTAAGTTTTTAGCTATTTCTTCTGTTTTCTTTAATTTTTCCCTTAATTCATTAATTTCCTTTTCTATATCTTCACATGGATTTTTTTCAGTTTTTTCTTCTTTTTCATCATTTATTTGATTTTCTGAATTTTCTTTTTTCTCTTTAGCTTCCCTTTGTGTGTCCTTTTCCTCTTTTTTCTCTTCGGACATCCCGATTATCCTCCAATTCTTATTTATTCATTATAAAAATATATATAATTAACTATATAACATTTCAATGATTAATCAATATGGGGAGAAATGTTGTATAGTTTATCTGCTAAAGAAATAATTTCCTTATATTCCTTAAGTTTCAGTTTAAGATATGGAGGTATACTTTCCTCTCCATTGTAAGCTCCAGCAAATACACCAGATATTAGACCTATAGCGTCTGTATCTCCACCAAAATCTCCATAACTGTTAGCACCATTTATAATTACATGTTCTGTATTTCTTGGAGTTTTTAAGAATATAAATAAAGCTTGGAAAAAACTCTCTAATACAAATGAGCCATTTCCTATCAAGTATATAGCTTCTTCGTAAGAAATATTCTCTTTAACTAGCTTTTTAACTAAATCTAAATATTTTTTTGTCTCTTCCAATAAAGCATACTCCTTTAATAAATCTATAAATCTTTCAAACTCATCTTCCAGCTCAAACTCATCTTTTACAAGATAAGAGATAGAAACTGCAATTAATGAGGCAACATCTAATACAATTTCATTTTTATGAGTTAAACTCACAACTGATTTAGCAACTTCAGAAGCTAACTGAGGTCTTAAGTAGTAATATAAACCGATGGGAATAGATGGTAATGTTCCCTCTATACTGCTTCCTCCCCGTTCAACTTCTAAACCATCTTTGAGCATATTTATTGCATATATAAAGTGACTATCCAAATATTTATGTAATTCCTCTTTTTTACTAAAGTCTATATACTTTTCAACGATATACTTTAAATCTGGTATTTTTTTATCAATTAAAGCTTCAGTTATAAGTTTAACTATCTGAAACTCTGAGCTTGTCTCTCCTGCCTCTTGGAAATAGGCAGGGGAATTAGGATGTGGTTTTAATAAAAATCTGATTTTATCTCCATAATGTTTTTCCACTTCTTCCTTTGTTAATTCCTCAACACACATTCCTAAACTATCTCCTACAGCTCCACCAACAAAAGCTCCTCTAAACTTTTCCTTTATAATACTCATTCCATCTCCCTTTAATTTTTGGTATTTTTATAAACACACTGAATTCTTTGAAAGGTGGTAATCACACTTCCTAATGCAATTATAATCACTGCTAAAATCGGTATATGTAAAAAGGTAAATACTATGAGAAGTATTGACCTCTCAGCCCTTTCTAAAACTCCAACAGTGCATTTTATACCTAATCCCTCACCTCTAGCTCTCGTATAACTAACCATAAAGGAACCTACTATAGCAACTAGTATGGTTAGTAAGTATAGAGTATTTTCTCTATAGACTAACACCAATGCTATTAATGGTAAAAAGTCTGAAACTCTATCAACTACAGAGTCAAGAAATGCTCCAAATACTGAAGTTTTACCAAACTTCCTAGCTAATGCTCCATCTAAAGCATCACACAGATTGCCTATAGTTAAAATCAAACCTGCAACTATGAAATTTCCCAAATATAGAAAGTATGAACCTATCGCTATAAATAAAACTCCAGATACGGTTAATAGATTTGGAGATACATTAATCTTATTTAAAATCTGAACTATAGGAGAAACCTTTTCCTCAAAAACAGGTTTAATCTGCTTAATTAATTCACTCAAAATATTACCTCTGAAGATTATTCTAAATAAATATTATAAAAGAAAGGGAGAGAGGAAAGAGTTTACTCCTCTATTACTTTGATTAATTTAGCTGTTTTTTTTGCCTTTTCTCTAGCTTCATCTACAGTATTTCCATAAGCTAATGCAACTCCCATTCTTCTTTTTGGTCTAGTTGTAGGTTTTCCAAAAATTCTTATTTTTGTGTTAGGTATAGATAAAGCATCTTCCAGTCCCTCATATTTAGGAGAGGCACTGTAAGTTTTACTGTGGAAACAGTAAGAAGCTCCTGCTGGAACAATCATTTTTGTGCTGATAGGTAAACCTAATATAGCCCTTAAATGTATCTCAAATTCGGACATCTCTTGAGTAATCATAGTTGTCATACCTGTGTCATGGGGACGTGGAGAAATTTCATTAAACCAAACTTCATCACCTTTAACAAACATTTCACAGCCAAATATACCGTAGCCACCTAAAGCATCAGTTATCTTTTTTGCTATCTCCTTTGCTTTTGTTAATGCAGTTTCTGACATTTGATGAGGTTGCCAACTTTCCCAATAATCGCCATCAACTTGTATATGACCTATAGGCTCACAGTATAAAGTTCCTTGATTTTTTGTCCTAACTGTTAAAAGGGTTATTTCATAATCAAAATTTATAAACTCCTCTATTATTACCTCTCCCCCTTTACCTCTTGCATTTTCCTGTGCATAATACCAAGCTTTTTCTATATCTTCCTCTCTTCTAACTATACTCTGTCCCTTTCCTGAGGAACTCATCACAGGTTTTACAACAACAGGCAGACCTATTTCATTTACAGCCTTCTTGTAATCTTCTATATTTGACGCAAATTTATATTTGGAAGTTTTCAAACCTAGCTTTTCAGCTGCCAGTCTTCTTATACTAATTCTATCCATAGTGTATCTAACAGCTTTAGCTGAAGGTATAACATTGAAACCTTCCTTTTCCAGCTCTAATAAAACTTCTGTATCTATAGCTTCTATTTCAGGAACAATAAAATCAGGCTTTTCCCTATAGACTATATCCCTTATCTGTTGAGGATTTTGCATATCTATAACGTAGTATCTTTGGGCTACCTGTTGGGCAGGTGCGAACTGATATTTATCAACAGCTATCACCTCTATACCCAATCTTAATGCTTCTATACAAAACTCTTTACCAAGCTCTCCACTGCCGAGCAGTAAAATTTTTGTTGCATTATGACCTAAAGGAGTTCCTATATACATTACCTAACCTCATTTATTTAGTTTCTAAAATCTTAATTATAAATTAAAGTTAAAATAGAATTGAAAATTAACAGATTTTTCAAATTTGAAAATTTATAACATCACTCATATAAGATATAATTTTTTAAATTAGAAAGTTTGAAGGGGATTTTATGATGAATAAAAAAGTTCATTTTACAGATGTAACTCTTAGAGATGGTCAGCAAAGTCTGCTGGCTACAAGGGTCAGAACTGAAGATTTACTTCCTGCCGCTAAAAAATTAGATAAAGCTGGTTTTTGGTCTCTAGAGGTTTGGGGAGGTGCCACTTTTGATGTATGTTTAAGATACTTAAAGGAAGACCCTTGGGAAAGGTTAAGGAAGTTTAAAGAGGCTACACCAAATACTAAATTGGAAATGTTATTGAGAGGTCAAAATGTTGTAGGATATAGACACTACGCTGATGATGTTGTTGAAGCATTTGTAGAAAAATCTGCTGAAAACGGTATAGATGTCTTTAGAATATTCGATGCTTTAAATGATGTTAGAAATATGGAAACTGCCATAAAAACTGCTAAAAAAGTTGGAAAGATAGTTAAAGGGGTTTTATCTTATACAATAAGTCCTGTCCATACAATTGAATATTTTGTAAATATAGCAAAACAACTTAAAGATTTAGGAGTAGATATAATTTCTATAAAAGACCAAGCGGGAATATTATCCCCAAAGATTGCCTATGATTTAACAGTCGCATTAAAGGAAGAAGTTAAACTTCCAGTTCATTTACACGCTCAAACAACAGCTGCTATGGCTGAAATGACATATTTAAAGGCAGCGGAAGCGGGAGTTGATATTATAGATACAGATGTTTCCACTTGGTCTTGGTTAACTGCACATCCAGCAGTTGAAACTATAACTTATGTTTTAAAAGAATTTGGTTATGAAGTTGATTTAGATTTAGACATAATTCAGGAAGTAGCAGAATATTTAAAAGAAGTTAGAAAGAAATATAAAAAGTATGATACAGCTGACAAATGGCCTGACAGTCAAGTTTTAATCCACCAAATACCCGGTGGCATGATGTCAAACTTTATAAATCAGTTAAAAGAAAATGACGCTTTAGATAAGTTAGATGAAGTTAAAAAGGAAGTTGCTAGAGTTAGGGAGGATTTAGGTTATCCACCTTTAGTAACCCCAACATCTCAGATAGTTGGAACCCAGTCTTTATTAAATGTTTTACAGGGAGAAAGATATAAAGTTGTCACTAAGGAAACTAAAGATTATGTAAAAGGTCTCTATGGAAAACCTCCTGCTCCTATAAAACCGGAAATAATAGAAAAAATTATAGGAGATGAAAAACCAATAGAATGTAGACCTGCAGATTTATTAGAGCCAGAACTTGAAAAATGCAGAACTGAAGCTAAAAAGTATGGTGCTAGGTCTGAAGAAGATGTTCTTTCATACTGTTTATTCCCACAGGTTGCAAGGGAGTTCTTTGAATGGAGAGAGAAGTTTGAGAAAGGGGAGGCTTTACCACCAGAAATAGAAGAAATAACTAGTGAAGAAAAAGATTTAACAAAAGCTCCTATAGAATTTAATATCACACTACATGGAGAGGTTTATCATATACAGATAGCCGGTGTCGGTAATCCAGTGGAAGGTGGAACTCCATATTTCATTAGGGTTGACGGAAAATTAGAGGAAGCGTTAGTTCAACCAATTAGGGAAGTAGAAGTTGGTGAAAAAATGGAAATATTACTTGATGGTGGTAAGATGCCAGCAGGTAAGAGACCTAAAGCTAAAGATTTAGGGGATGTTAGTTCTCCAATGCCCGGAAAAGTTGTTTCTATTAAAGTGTCAAGAGGTGAAAAAGTTAAAAAAGGAGATGTTTTACTAATCGTTGAAGCTATGAAAATGGAAAATGAGATACATTCACCTGTTGATGGTATAGTCGAAGAAGTCTATGTTAGAGAGGGAGACCAAGTTAATCCTGATGAATGTTTAATAAAAATAAATCCTGATTAATATATAACCCCCCTCTGGGGGGTGATTTTAATTTAAGTTTGAACGTTAAACTCTCTCAATGCCTCATTTAAAGAAACTTTTTTATCAGTTGAAGGTTTTCTTTTACCGATTATTAGAGCTACAGGAACACCATACTCACCTGCAGGGAATTTCTTATTCATAACTCCCGGTATCACAACACTTCTAGCAGGAACTCTTCCTCTGTATTCTACTGGCTCATCCCCAGAAACATCAATAATTCTAGTTGAACCTGTTATAACAACTCCAGCACCTAAAACTGCCTCCTCCTCTATTATTGCACCTTCCACAATAATACATCTAGAACCTATAAAACAGTTATCCTCAACTATTACAGGTCTAGCTGATGGAGGCTCTAGAACACCACCTATTCCAACTCCACCTGATAGATGGACATTTTTACCTATCTGTGCACAGGAACCGACTGTTGCCCAAGTATCAACCAATGTTCCACTTCCAACGTAAGCTCCAATATTTACATATGAAGGCATCAGTATTGCTCCCTTTTCTATAAAGGAACCATATCTAGCTGTTGCAGGGGGAACAACTCTCACTCCTGCCTCTTTCCAGTTTTTCTTAAGAGGTATCTTATCATAATACTCAAAAGGGCCAACTTCCATTACTTTCATTTCTTGAATAGGGAAGTAGAGTAATATTGCCTGTTTTACCCATTCATTAACTATCCACTCTCCATTAATCTTTTCAGCAACTCTTAACTTTCCTTTATCTAACAAATCAATCACTTCTCTAATGGCATCTTTATACTTTCCTTCCTTTAAAAGCTCTCTATTTTCCCAAGCTTCAACTACTAAATTCTTTAACTCTTCCATAAATCCTCCTTAAAGTTTTTATTTAATACTTTCTTATTTTATACTAAATCTAAACTTTAATTAGGAATAATCAGTTTGATAGAATATTTTGTGCTAGTTCAATTTTTTAAGGTTAAAATATTTTTTTGATAAGAATACCGCAGATTTTTAATACAGGGGGATTTAAATTGAGATTTGGGGTAGCCGTTTATCCGGGTTCTAACTGTGATTACGATACATACAGGATAATAAGGGATGTTTTAAAAGAAGAAGTTGAATTTATAAATTATAGAGAAACAGATTTAAAGGATTTTGATTGTGTGATACTACCCGGTGGTTTTTCATTTGGAGATTATCTTAGACCTGGAACATTAGCATCCCACACTCCTTTAACAAACGCTATAAAAGATTTTGCAAAGAAAGGTGGATTAGTTATAGGAATATGTAATGGCTTTCAGATACTAACAGAAGCCCATCTATTACCGGGAGCTTTAATGCCTAACATAAATGGTAAGTTTGTTTGTAAAGCTCAATACTTAAAAGTTGAAAACAGTAAAACACCTTTTACTAACTTATGTGAAGAGGAACAGATTTTAAAGATACCTATTGCCCATCACGATGGAAACTACTTTGTTGATAGCGAAACATTAAAGGAAATGGAAGACAACGGACAGATAATATTAAGATACTGTGATAAAGATGGAAATATAACCGATGAAGCAAATCCTAACGGTTCTATAGGTAATATCGCAGGAATAACAAATAAGGAAAAGAATGTATTTGGATTAATGCCTCATCCAGAGAGAGCTTCAGAAAGTATTCTCGGCTCTGAAGATGGTTTATACATACTGAAATCAATCATTAATAATTTTTAAAAATGGAGGTTTTTTTTATGGAAAGTTATATAAAAGAAAAAAATGAGATAATTGAAAAATTAAAAGCTCTAATAGAAGAATTAAAGGAAAACTTTCCAAATATAGATGAGCAGATAGAGGATATTTCTACAAAAGCTGAAATATTCTTTATGCAAAATTTAAATGAGTATGATATTTACAGTTTAAGAGAAGCTATTTTTGAACTGTCGGGAGAGTATTTAGAAGAAGAAAAAGAGCTAGAAGGGGAGCTACTTTTCCATATATCTATAATTTTTTCATATATTAAGGAAAATCTTCATCCTATAGAGTTAGCTGATGAAAGTATAGTGTATAACGATATTTATGTAAAATTTTTGCTCTCTTTAACAGAGGAAGATGTAAGTTTAAGTTATCCTTTAGCTGTAGATTATGTTAATGATATTTTATCAAGGGAAGGATTTTTAAGAAATTTTCTAACTGAAGAGGAGATTTTAAACGATGGAATATTCTTTTATAAATCTGTAGAAGGAAAGATTTTAGATTTTTGTTTTAATAAAGCTTTATTTAATCAAACTCCAATAGTTTTAGAAAAGTTTATCAAAGCTTATGACGGTAGTGGCAATATAAAATTTAACGAAAAGTTTGCAAAAAGTTTATATCAAAACTTTTACACTGTTTTAGAAAAAAAATTTGGAAATATAAAAGGTAAAAATAAAAAATTCTCCGGAAAACTTTTAGACAAAAACATTATAAAACTCCAGAAGTATATCCAGTCCGTAGTTGATGATAAAGAGCTTCAATATATGCTATCGGTGGCAAAAGAAAACACGGCAAATATATTTCTGTTAAATATTAATGACTTTATTAAGAGTTTAAAAGAGGATAAAGAGTTAGGAGCATTAAGATTATCTTTAGGGTTAGGTATAGAAAATAAAGCTTTTCTAAAATTTGCTTTATCTTACATTCCTACTGAGGATTTTCTAAACGGAATAATAGCCCTACTTAAAAATTATCAAAATTTAGATAATATTAGTATATCTGATATGTTTGACGGAACTGTGGAGGAATTTATAACGGCTTTTGCATTAAATATTCCTTTAATAACTGATAATCCAAATACATTAAAGTTATACGACATCTTATTAGATGAATTTAGGAAATTTTTAGTTAAAATTGAAACTTTAGATACAGATGAACCTGTAGAAAATTTTTCGCCCTATTTTAAGTATTTTTATCTCTTCAAAAAGTTTAAATTTAAAGAAGCCAATAAACTGTTTGACAAATATTCAGAAGAGCTGGAAGATGAAGAAGATATATTGATGATGAACTTAATAAGTAAATTTATAACTGGAGAGATTGAAAAAGGAGATTTAGCAGAAAATTTGGATAACATATTTGAAAAAATTACCTCATTTGTAAAAAAGGAGAATGAAGGAGAAGAGAACCTATCTCATATTTTAATCTATGGAGGATACATAAAACTATTAAAATACCTACTTACAGAAGAAACTGATGAAACAGTAATATATAAACTTATAAAGGCTTACATTGAAAATGACAGAAAAGTAATAGAAAACATATTAAAAGGGTATTATGATGAAGAAGAGGAGATTAGTCTAGAGAATATTATTAAAGGGTATGATAGTTTATTAAAAATCGTTGCCTACGAAGTTTTAAATATATATCCATTTGATAAAAGAGTTTATCAATTATATAATCCTAGTTATAAATATAAAGTGCCAAAAATTGAAGACAATAGAGTGATATGGTTATGATAAAGGCGGTTAAAAACTTTATCCTTTTTTCATTTTTCTTTTTTAGCAGTTTAGCTTTTGGAATGGAACCTTATCAAGGTAGAGTTAACATGTCTGAAGAACATTATACAGCTATGCAGGGAATAATCCATTTTATAGGTTGGTCTATAGCTATAGGTATATTAATATTTATATTTAAGTATATGAAGAAACATGCCCAACAGGATGAAAGATACAAAAAGTATATGGAGAAAAATCAATCTAAAGGAACTCATCAAGAATAGCTAATGATAATATTAAATGAAAATAGTTTACCTGTATTAGAAAAAACTTCATGCACAGTTGGGACTTTTGACGGGATACATAAAGCACATCAAAAAATTATCAGAGAATTAAAGAAGGATAGAGTTCTAAAGAGTTTAATTATTACCTTTGAGCCTCCTCCAAAGTTATACTTTTCTAATACAAGATGTTTAATTACAGATTTTGAAACAAAAATTCATATACTAAAAGCTCTTAATATAGATTATCTCTATGTAATAAAATTTGATGAAAATTTTTTAAAGATAAAAGCAGATGAATTTTTAAAATTTTTAGTCCAAAAACTGAACTGTAAAAAACTAGTTGTAGGCTACGATTGGAGATTTGGATATAGAAAGGAAGGAAATATAGATTTTTTAAAGTTTAAGCAACAGTATTATAAGTATGAACTGAAAGTAATAAATCCTATTGTTGAGGAAAATATTAGAATTAGTAGCACTAAAGTAAGAGAATTACTGAAAGAGGGAAAAGTTGAAAGTGTGAAAGACTTTTTGGGAAGAGTTTACTTCTTAAGGGAAAGAGTTATAGAAGGAAATAAGTTAGGTAGAAAACTAGGTTTTCCAACTTTAAATATATTACCAGATAAAAGAATTTGTTTAAAAAAGGGAGTTTATGCTGGTCTTGTTGAGTATAAAAAACATTTTTATAAATCTGTTATTAACTATGGAACGAGACCAACTATAGATGGAAATAAACTCCTACTTGAAGCCCATATATTAGAGGAAAAATTAAATATAAATAATGAGTATATAAATATACATTTCCTAAAATTTATTAGAGAAGAGAAAAAATTCAACTCTCTTACAGAATTAGTAAACCAGATAAAATTAGATATAATTAAAGCTAAAAATATTTTAAATAGTTAGTTTTGGAGTAGTAAGATGAAAAAGTTAAAAATATTTATTCTCTTTCTCTTTATCTTAATAACAAAATCATTTGCTGAAGTGAAAATAAACACTCCTGAAATTATATTCCCTGTAGAAGTAATTACAGAAAGGTATGAGGAAAAACCTACGGTATACCCTCCAAAGGTTATAGAGCTTAAAGTAGAGATAAAGATAAAAGAAAATGTAAAAAAATATGTTAAACCTATTCTTCCTCTAGATATTCCTCCTGTAGAGGTTTTTATGGAAAAACCAAAAACATTTTTAGGTCTACCTAAAGATAACTCATTACTTTCAGATGCTATAGAAAGTTTTTATAAAAGGGAGTATTACCTAACAGAAGATTTATTAAATAAACTATTAAAGTATATATCCAAGCAGAAAAATTATAAGAGGAATTTTGAAGGTAGAGCCTACTACTTACTTGGACTTACCAAGTATAATGGATTAGAAAAAAAAGAAGCATACAGATATTTTTTGAAAGGCTGTTATTTTCCTAAATATTTCCCAGAAAAACCAGCTTCTTGTAAATCTGCTGTAATTCTAGCATTACAGCTAGGACAATATAATGAGGCCGATAGACTTTTAAAATTGATAAATAAATCTATTGATACAGCATTTCTCCTGACAGTAGATTACTTTTTAAAAGAGGATTACAAACAATCTTTAAAACTTTCCAAATTGTATAAATGTGATGAGCTTGATATAGCTTTTATAGGATACTGTAAGTATGTAAAAGGTTTCTTATCTTTTATAAATAAGGATTATAGAACTGCAATTTCATATTTAGAAAAGGTTAAAAGTAATAATTACAAAAAGCAGACTACTCTCTTAATGGGTTTAAGTTATCTAAAATTAAATGATTTAGCTAATGCTGAAATTTTGTTTAGAAAGTATTTAAAAGATTACGGAAGTGTTGATAAACTTTCTACATATGTTATTTATGGACTTTCATTGGTAAATCTAAAGAAAGGTGAGTTTAATAAAGCTTTAAGACTAGCTGGGACTTTAGAGGGAAGAGATAAACTTTTAGCACAGAGTATATATCTTAAATTGGCAGATATTTATATTAAAAAGGAAAAATTTGAAGAGGCTTTCTCATTACTCCAAAAATCTTTGAAAATCTCTACAGAGTATAAAGAAGATATAAAGAAGAAGTTAGCTATTACAGCTTACAACAGAGGTAAGTATAAATATGCCTACCAATTGATGAAGGATATTAATGACCCTTACTTTAAACTGTTTACAGGATACACATTAGTTTGGCTTAAGAAAGAAGAAGAAGCTGTAAAATATCTAACAGAGATTTTAGATTATAATCTACCTAAAAAACATATATTAAATTCTCTCAAACTTTTAGCAGATATATATTATAGACTTGGAAAAGAAAAAAGTTATCTTGATACTATCAAAAAAATTTCAAAAATAGATAGAAATGAAGCTAGAAATCTTTTAGGTTGGTTTTTCTTTAAAAAAAGAAAATATAGAGAAGCTTTTAAATCCTTTGTAAATCCATATATGAAAGCAGTATCAGCATTCAATTCAGGTGATTTTGAAACAGCTTTAAAATTCATATCTAAATTGAGAACAAAGAAGGCCAAATTTTTAGAAGCATATATATATCTGAAAAAGGGAGAGTATGATGTTGCAAGGAATTTATTAGTAAAATTATCTAGAGGGACAGATAAAACATCTCAAGAGGCTGGATATTTATACGCTTACTCATTCTTTTCTCAAGGAGATTATGAAAGAGCTATAGAGGAATTTAGGAAATTTATATCAATTACAAAGGATAAAGAGCTAAAAAAATTAGCTACCTTGAGAATTGCAGATAGTTATTACAATCTTGGTAAAAAGGAAATCGCTAGAAGAATTTACGAAACATTTATTAGGCAGAATGTGAACTCAAAAGAAGCTATAGATGCAGCTTATCAACTGACTGTTTTAGAAATGGAAAATTCAGAAGGAGATGTAGAAAAACAAATATTAACATTCTTAAAAAAATATCCAAGTTATCCTTTAGCAGACCTTTTAAGACTTCAGTTAGCCGATATACATATATCAAAAAAAGATTATGATAAAGCTGAAAAACTTCTAAAGTATGTGATAGGGAAGGATAAAGAGGAAAGTGATTATGCTTTATATAAATTGGCTTACCTAATGTATATAAAGGGAGATTTTAATAAAGCAAAGGAAATAGCTCAGGAATATTTACAAAAGTATGGTAGTGGCAAGTTTAAAGTAGATATATTAGAACTCCTTGCAAACATATATGAAGAAGAAGGTAATTATACTATGTCTATAAAGTATGTTAGAAAACTACCACAGACAGACAATAATATATACAAACTAGCTTTACTATACTTTAAAATAGGAGATTTAAAAAATGCCAGTTATTACTTTGGAAAACTTTACGACAAAAACAGTGGTTATAAAAATGAAATAGCATACTATTTAGGTTTAATAAGTTATAAATTTGGAGATTTAAACACAGCTTTAAGATACTTTGAGGAAGCAACAAACAGTGATGACTACAAAATTACAGGAGAGAGCTATTACTACATAGGAAGAATTTATCAACAGTTAGGAAAAGAGGATGAAGCTATAAACAGTTATCTAAACGTTATTTATCTTTATCCGGATTTAAAACAGTTTATCTCTAAAGCCAGATTAAGAGTAGCCGAAATATTGAAAAAACAAGGGAAAGTAAAAGAAGCAAAAAAAATGTTAAATAGAGTTAATATTAAAGACTTAAGTTCAAATGAGATAAAACTTTATCAACGACTAAATGAATAAAAAGGTATAGCCCAACTTAAGGTAAAGATATAAGATAAGATTTAACAAAAAAAATTAGATAGGGAGGAAAAATTGGATTTAATTCTCGATGTTTTAAGGACATTTTCCAAGGGCGGAATTCTTATGTATCCCCTTCTTATTCTAGGTATAGTAGGTTTTGCAATAATAATAGAGAGATTTATGAGTTTATCTATAGCAAAATTATTTCCTGAAAAAATTTTAGAGCAGGTTTTAATTTTCTTAAAAAAAGGTGAATTAGACGAAGCTTTAAAGGTAGCAAAAAGGGAAGATACTGTATCAACCAGATTGGTAGTTTTTTTAATAGAAAGTTTCCTAAAAGGTAGAAGTTCAGAGGATAATTTAAAGCTTGCCGCCGATGAGATAGCAAGTGTTGAGATACCTAAACTTGAAGGATTAGTTAATGCAATAGGTGCAATTGCATCAGTTGCTCCAATATTAGGTTTCCTAGGGACTGTTACGGGAATGATACAGGTTTTTGAGGCATTAGCTTTAACTGGACTTGGACATCCAGAGATACTTTCAAAGGGAATATCTCAAGCCCTATTAACAACAGCCTTCGGTCTATCAATTGCTATACCGTCTCTAGCTGCATATTGGTATTTTAAATCTAAAATAAGTTATATAATTTCTGAGTTAGAAAGTTTAGCCATAGAAATAATAAATCTTCTTTTAGATATAGCTAGGGAAGGAAGACACAATGAATTTTAGAAAACATGCCAGAAGCCTAGAAGATACGAAACATCTTATAGATATGACTGCATTAGTTGATATAGCATTTATAATAATACTTTTTCTAGGCATAGTTTCAACATTGGCACCTGTGTCATCTATAAGGGTTTTTTTACCTGAGGCATCAAGCGGAACACCAAAAGTTGAACCAGCTCAAGTGATAATAGACAAAGATGGAAAGTATTATGTTAGAGGTAGAGAGGTAAGTCTAGATGATATTAGATACTATATTAGAAATATAAGTGCTAAGGCTTTAGTAATTATAGCTGATAAAAGAGTTGAATATGGCAAAGTCGTAAAAGTTATAGACCTTGCAAAACAGATGGGAATAAATGAGGTAAATATCGCAACAAGACAGTAAAAAACTATTTTTCATTATATCTTTCACTTATAATTTTTCCTTTAAATAAGTCTCTTATCTTTTCAACAGTTTCGTTTCTTTTCTTTAATCTTTTATCTTGATTTTTTTCTACAACTTCAATTTTTATAGGCTTGGGAAAATAACCCTTTATACCGTTAATATCAATAAATTCTAATTGTTTTTTATCTATAAAAATAGTGTAGTTATCTTCTCTCTCCTCAATTTTAGAATTTTTAAGTATAGAAAAAACTACTCCACCAACCTCTGATTTTATCTTTTTCAAAATATCATCAATACTTAATTTTTTCTTATCACTTTCAAGTAAACTTTCTTTTACTATATTTCCCTTATCTACTTTCTCTTTAATTTTGGTGTCTATCGGAGCATTTATACTAATTCCTTTCTCTATTAACTCTTTTATGGAAATAATATTAGGTATATACTTCAATTTTAAAATTGCCAACTGATATATATGTTTTGGACTTTGAAAAGATTTAGCTTCCCCTATAGCTTTACTGAAAACAGTCTGTATATAAATAAGTTTTTTTAGCTCTTCTTTAGAAAAGTATTTATCTGCCCTGTCTAAAGATAGGTTAATCAGTATCTCCTGTATTTTATCTACTATCTGTTTCCAGAATATATTTAAATCAAATCCTGATTTTTCTACCTTTTCAACAACTAAAATTAAGTCTTTAATTTTGTTTTCTTTTAAGCTTATTAAAAATTTATCAATTATAGAGCTTGGAATGAAGCCTAACATCTTCTCAACACTTTCTACTGTAATTTTTCCTTCACTAAAAACTGTAGCCTGGTCTAGTAAACTGGCACTGTCTCTCATACCACCTTCACTTGCATCAGCTAAAATTTCTAATGCATTTTTTTCATAATTTAGCCTCTCTTTTTCACAAATTCTCTTAAGATACTCAACTATCTGAGACTTATTTGGTGGTTTAAAAATAAATGTTTGACATCTAGACCTAATAGTATCAGGAATTTTGTGTAATTCTGTAGTTGCTAAAATAAAAATGTTATGAGGAGGAGGCTCTTCTAATGTCTTTAGTAGAGCATTAAAAGCTTCTCTAGTTAACATATGAGCTTCATCTATTATATATACTTTGTATCTTCCTTTTATTGGGGCATAATTAACATTCTCCTTAATATTTCTAATATCATCTATACCTCTGTTAGATGCAGCATCAATCTCATACATATCCGGAAAGGAGCCTTTGTCTATCTCTAAACAGTTTTCACACTTTCCACATGGTTTGTCTGTTATTCCAGTTTCACAGTTTAAACATTTTGTTAAAATTCTAGAAATAGTAGTTTTCCCTAAACCTCTAGAACCTGCAAATATATATGCGTTAGCAATTCTTCCAAGTTTTATAGCATTCTTTAAAGTTTTAACAACACTTTCCTGACCTATAATTTCCTCAAAAGTTTTAGGTCTATATTTTCTAGAAAAAGGTTCATAATAACTCAATCTATTTAACCTCTCTTTTTAAACCGTAGTTCTTTATATCTAATTATAATAGTTCTAGCTTTATGTGATGTTGGATATAACAAAAATTTTTTGTTTTACATAACAATTCACTAAAATTTCACGATTTAAATTAT
>QNZC01000038.1 GCA_003978565.1 Persephonella sp.
TAAATCAAAAGTCTGACTAAATTTTTCTTTAAATTGATTTAAAATATTAATTGTATCTTATAAATTTTAAACTATTTTTATTAAAAGGGGGAAATATGTTAACTAGCTCTATTTTAGGAATGTTCTCCAGTGACATAGGGATTGACCTTGGAACGGCAAATACTTTAGTTTTTGTAAAGGGGAAAGGTATAGTTTTCTCAGAACCTTCTATAGTTGCAGTAGATAAAACAACAGGTAAAGTTTTTGCAGTAGGTGAAGAAGCTAAAGCAATGGTTGGAAAAACTCCTGAGACAATAGAAGTAGTTAGACCATTAAAAGATGGAGTTATTGCAGACTTTGAAATAACACAGGAGATGATTAGACATTTTATAAAAAAAATTCACAAAAATATGATGTTATCCAATATATTTAAACCAAGACCTAGAGTTATTATAGGTGTCCCTTCAGGAATAACAACTGTTGAAAAGAGGGCAGTTATAGATGCGGCAAAACAGGCAGGAGCTAGAAGTGTTTACCTGATAGCTGAACCGATGGCAGCAGCTATAGGGGCAGGTCTCCCTATTCAAGCTCCCGGAGGAAATATGATTGTTGATATAGGTGGTGGAACTTCAGAAATTGCGGTAATATCCCTCTCTGGAATGGTTTTATCTACATCAATTAGAATTGCAGGAGATGAAATAAATTCGGCTATAATCCAGTATCTAAAGAGACAACATCATTTACTTATTGGTGAACAAACGGCAGAGAAGATAAAGGTTCAGTTAGCTTCTGTTTATCCTACAGAAAAAGATAATGAAGAGATGGAAATTAGAGGTAGAGATATGACAGGTATGCCTAAAAGTATAACAATAAATGGAAGAGAAATAAGGGAAGCTATAGAGGATGTGGTTGTTAATATAGTAAATGCAGTTAGAAGTGCATTAGAGAGAACTCCACCTGAGCTTGCCGCTGATATTGTAGAGAGGGGAATTGTTTTAGCTGGTGGTGGCTCCCTAATTTACGGATTAGATTTAAGATTAAAGGAAGAAACTAAATTACCTGTATATTACTGTGATGACCCATTAACTGCTGTAGCCAGAGGAATAGGTAAAGCATTAAACGATTTAGAGCTTATAAAGAGGGTTTCATTTAGATAATGAAAGGTTGTGTTTATGAGAATAAAAAATTTTTTTATATATTTTGTAATTTTTGTGATTTTTCTTGCTATTACAGTTTTTATTTTAAATAAAGCAAAGATAGTATCATTCTCTTTAATCTCCCCTGTTTTAAATACAGTAAGTTATATTGATGAGAGTATAAATAACCTTTTAAAATACCTAGATGAAAAGGGTAAATTAATAGAAGAAAACAAAAATTTAAGAAAAAGGATAGAAACATTAAAAGCAGAAATAATACATTTAAAATATTTAGAGTATGAAAATAAAAAGTTAAAAGAGATTTTAAAATTTAAAACAAATTATCCTCAATTTATAATAAAAACTGGAAAGGTAATAGGTTATTCTCCTAATAACTGGAGTGAGTTTATATATATAAATCTTGGTGAAAACGATAATGTTAATAAAGGTGATTTAGTTATTTCAAATGGACATCTTATAGGGATTGTTTTTGAAACAACTTCTAAAAGCTCCATAGTAATGTTAATATCTAACAAAAATTTTAAAATTCCTATTCGAACAAGAAGAACAAGGGAGTTAGCTATATATCAAGGATACAACTTAAGATATGGTTATTTAAAGTATGTTAAACCTGAACAGGATATAAGGGAAGGTGATTTAATAGAAACTACGGATATAGATAATAGATACCCTGCAGGGATACCTATAGGTATAATAAAAAAGGTTTCCTATAATGAAGGTGAAGTGTTTAAAAATGTTAAAGTAGAAATAAATTTAAATCCATTAAATTTGGAGTATGTTATTATTGTCGTTGGAAAGAGAAAGAATTAATTTTAAGGGAAAGTTAAAGTTTTACCTTCTAACAATACTTTTTATTATTTTGCAAAGTTCTGTCTTCGTTAAATATATAAGTTTTTTAGATTTCACTCCTAATCTATTATTAATTCTTTTGGTTGTGTATGGTTTAAACTTAACTTTTCTAGACAGCTTAAAGTTTGCAGTTTTTATTGGAATTTTTAAGGATTTATTAAATCCATACTACATACTGTTAGACTTACCTCTATATGTTCTTTATATATTAATCATATTTTTTGTTAAAAGTAGAATAGTTTCCTCTAATCAATTTGTTAGAACATTTTTAGCATTTTTTATATTTTCAGTTGATTTTTCATTAAAAAGTTTAATCTTCTATATTAAAACTAGACAATTTGAGTTAGATAAATATATCTTTTTATATGTTATACTTAATATCTCAATATTTTTCATTCTAGATAAATTTTTATCAAAAAAGAAAGAAACTAATGAATTCTAGAGGATACTTTTTAATATTTGTCTTTACGGTGTTTAGTTTAATACTATTAGGAAGACTTATCCATTTACAGATTATAAAAGGGGAATACTATTATGAAAAGTCTGAAAAAAATCATCTTAGGGTTGTTGTTTTAAACGCTCCAAGGGGAAATATATACGATAGGAATGGTATTCTGTTAGCCTATGATAAGCCTTCCTATAATCTATACACCTTTCCATATATAACAAAAAAGAGATTAAAAATTCTTGAGAGGAATTTAAAGAGAATACTGAATATAGAGCTTTCTAAAGATATAAAGGAAAAAATAAAAAAAGGAAACTCTTTAAAAGTAGTAATAAAGAAAAACTTAACTGATAAACAGATAGAAAAGTTCTTTAGATACTCTTATCTTTTTACCGGTATATACTTAGAAGTTCAACCTAGAAGAATATATACAGAATATGCAAGGTATATGCCCCATCTTATAGGCTACGTAGGTTATCCCTCAGAGAAGGAGCTTAAGGAAAATCCAAAATTAAGACCGGATACATTAATCGGAAAAAGTGGAGTTGAAAAGATATTTGATAGGTATTTAAGGGGAAAGTATGGGACTAAGGGAATGGTCGTTGATGCATTAGGAAGGATAAAGGAGATAAAATGGGAAAATTTACCTAAAAGAGGTAATGATATATATCTAACTGTAGATGCAAGAATTCAAAAAATAGTGTATGAAGCATTTAAAAATACTGGAGAAAAATCTGGAGCAGTAATAGTTTTTAATCCTGATGGATATGAAATATTAGCATTACTCAGTTATCCTATATACGATATACAAAAATTTTCAGATGGGCTTACAAAAGAAGAATGGAAAGAGATAATAAAAAACCCATATAAACCACTTTTAAATAAAGCTTTAAAAGGAATTTATCCTCCCGGTTCAATTTTTAAAATAGTTGTAGGATTGGGAGCTTTAAATGAAGGTGTAATAACTCCAAATACAAGAATTTACAGCGGTGGAAAGTTTAAATTAGGGAATTTTGTATTTAGAAACTGGAATTTAGGTGGTTGTGGTAGAGTTAATGTTATGGAAGCATTGGAAACTTCCTGTGATACTTTCTTTTATCAAATAAGTTTAAATTTGGGAGTTAGAAATATAACTAAATATACTAAACTGTTCGGTATAGGGGAAAAACTTAATCCTGAAATAGAGAAAAGAGTAGCTATAGTTCCTACTCCTGAATGGAAAAGGAAAAGATTTGGTAAACCTTGGTATCCGGGAGATACTATAGTCTACAGTATAGGGCAGGGATATTTATCTATAACTCCCTTTGATGGGGCAAAAATTATAGCTCCGATAGCTAACGGCGGTAAAATTTACAGACCTAAACTTCTTAAAGCTGTCCATAATAGAGATACAGGAGAGTATAAAGAAACTGAAAAGGTTTTAATAAGGAAGCTACCTGTAAAACAGGAATATATAAAAACAATAAAAAGAGGAATTTATTTGGTTGTTTATGGGAACAGAGGGACAGCTAAACTGTTAAGTTTATCACCTGTAAAAGTTGCTGGAAAAACTGGAACAGCCCAAGTAATTAGAAAAAAAGACCCTAAACAGAGAGTAAAAAAATGGAAGTATCAAAATCACGCTTGGTATGTTTCTCTATTTCCATATGATAAACCTAGATTTGCAATGTCCGTATTTGTTGAACATGGTATAGGTGGAAGTAAAACTGCAGTTCCTATTACAAAATATATTATTGATGAACTTTACAGAAAGGGAATAATAAATGAGAAGTATTAAAAATATACTAACTATCTATGACCCTATTATCCTTTTAATTGTTATTTTCCTTATATTTTGGAGTATCCTAAATGTTTACAGTGCAACTTTTCATGAATACTCAAACCTATATATAAAACAGGCAGTCTTTGGAGTTATAGGTCTTACAGTAATGCTTTTATTACCTTTTATAGATTATAGGAAAGTTTTAAATTTATCCCCCTATCTGTATTTAATTGGAATAATTCTTTTACTAGGAGTGATGTTGTTTGGAAAAACTATTCTGGGTGCTAAAAGATGGATAAATCTAGGTTTTTTTATGCTTCAGCCCTCTGAACTGATGAAATTTATAATGATACTTATCACAGCCCATCTGTTAGATGATAAAAAAAGTATATCTCTGAAAGATATATCAATAGTTTTAATAATAACTGCTATACCACTTATACTTATACTTAAACAGCCAGATTTAGGAACTTCTATAATGGTCTTACTTCCTGTTTTAGTTATTTTATTTACAGCAGGTTTACCAAAAAGGTATATATTCGGAGCAATTGGACTATTCATTTCCCTTGCTCCTTTTATATGGCAACATATGAAGGAGTATCAAAAAAAGAGGATTTTAGCATTTTTAAACCCAGAGGCAGACCCATTTGGTAGTGCTTATCATATACTCCAATCAAAAATAGCAGTAGGTTCTGGTCAGCTTACAGGAAAAGGATTTCTAGAGGGAACTCAATCAAAATTATTTTTCTTACCGGAGCAACACACAGATTTTATATTTGCGACAATTGGTGAAGAATGGGGATTTTTAATGTCTGCTTTAATTGTGCTCCTATATCTAATTTTAGGAATAAGAATAGTATTATGGGGATTAAAAATAAAACATATAGCAGGTAAATATGTATGTTTTGGCTCAGCAGGTTTAATTACACTACAGGCATTTATTAATATATCAATGACAGTTGGATTTGCCCCAGTTGTTGGTATAACTTTACCACTTATTAGCTATGGAGGAACTTCATTAATAACATTCTGTTTAATAATTGGATTAGTTTTATCTGTAATAGCCGAATATAAAAGGGAAAAAATACATTTTTGAGGTGAGTGAGATGAAAAGATACAAATTTAAGAACTTAAATATTGTTTACACAGAGAGAAAAGATGGTAATATGAGAGATAAGAATACAAGGGAAAATCTTTTAAAGAAAATAGGTTTGAAATATATCTATATTCCTAAACAGGAGCATACAAATATAGTTGCTCCATTTGTTAATATGTCTGCCCCTGCAGATGGGTTATACACAGATTTAAAAAAAGTTCCTATAGGTATTTTGACTGCAGATTGTATGGCAATAGTGATTACAGATTTCAAATCTTTGGTGGTTTTACATGCAGGATGGAGAGGATTGTTTTCAGGAATAATAGAAAATGGTTTAAAGTATTTTAAAGATAAAAGTATTCTGTTTGCCTACATATCTCCAAGTATAAGAGATTGTTGTTTTGAGGTAGGTCAGGATTTTATAGAAAGGTTAGAAGAATACAATATAGATAAAAAATTTCTTATAGAGAAAAATGGAAGATACTTTTTCTCATTACAAGATTTGGCATTGGAAAAGTTAAAAAGGGGTGGAGTTTCAGAAGTTATCGATGAAAATATATGTTCTAAATGTGGAGATAATATCTTTTCATATAGAAATGGAGATATAGATAAAAGAGTTTTAACTTTAGCCTATTTAGAATAAAATAATACAGGTGATAATTTAATTTTGAGGATAGAATGATGAAAATGAAAAACATCTTAATAGGTATGTTTTTGATGGTAGGGGTAGTAAAATCAACGATAGCATATGAAAATTTAAGTGCAAATCAGTTCAAAAGAAAATTGGAGAAAACCAGAAACGCCATACTGATTGATGTTAGAACTCCCAGAGAGTATTCTGAAGATGGACATATCCCAAAAGCTAACCTAATACCTTTACAACTTTTTGGAAGTATATATTTAGCTGGTTTCAAAGATAAACCTGTTTTTGTTTACTGTAGAAGCGGACATAGAAGTAGACAGGCAAGTGAAATTTTAGAAAAAATGGGAATAAAAGAGGTATATAATTTGAGCGGAGGTATTATTAGCTGGAAATCTGCAGGTTTTCCTGTAGAATATGGTTATAAGTAATAACGAGAATTAGTAGGTCAGATGATTTTAAGCGATAGACAGATTAAAGAGCTAATAGATAGTGGAGAGATTTTAATAGAACCTTTAGATTTATCTCAAATTCAACCTTCCTCTGTTGATTTAAGGCTTGGAGATGAGTTTATAATTTTTCCTGATAATATAGAAGTGATTGATGTTTTAGATAATAATATTTCTAAATTTCTAAAAAAAGTAAAAATAAATGAAAATGGTTTTATTATAAATCCTAAACAGTTTGTTTTAGCTACGACAGTTGAATATATAAAATTACCTGACTATATCACCGCCTTTGTTGAAGGAAGGTCATCTTTAGGAAGACTAGGTTTATTTATAGAAAATGCAGGTTGGGTTGATGCAGGTTTTGAGGGAAATATAACATTAGAGTTTTTCAATGCAAATTCTAGACCTTTAAAAATCTATCCAAATATGAGAATTTGCCAGTTAGTTTTTGCAAAAATGGAGGAACCTGCAGAAAATCCATACAGGGGTAAATATTTTGCCCAAAGGGGGGTAACTGCATCACGAATTTTTATGGATAAAGATTTAGACTAGATTTTAAAGAAAATCTGGAGCTTAAAAGCTCTTTCGTGTAATCCATTTTAGGGGAATTAAATATCTGAAATACATCACCATACTCTACGATTTTTCCATCTTTAATAACCATTACCCTATCAGCAACCTCTGCTACAACTCCGAAATCGTGAGTTATTAAAATTATCCCGAGATTTAACTCTTTTTTAAGTTTTAAAAATAACTTAAGGATATAAGCTGAAACGGTTATATCTAGAGCTGTTGTTGGTTCATCTGCCAGTAGTATATTAGGAGAGTTAACTATTGCCATAGCAATTGAAACCCTCTGTTTTAATCCTCCGGAAAGCTCAAATGGATACTGATAAAATCTCTTTTCCACATCTGGAATTTGTGCCAATTTCATAGATTTAAGGGCAAGTTTTTTTGCTTCCTCCTTGGATATATTTTTGTGAGCTAGAATTGTATCTATAATCTGCTCTCCTACAGTTAAAAGTGGATTTAATGCTGTTGAAGGTTCTTGAAATATCATAGATATTTTATTTCCTCTTATTTTCCTTTTTTCCTTTTCAGATAGCTCTAATAAATTTATCTTTCTATCTTTATCGTAGTATATAATTTCCCCCTCAACTGAAAAATTCTTTGATAGTAAACCGAGTATAGTAAAGCAGGTTATACTCTTCCCTGAACCTGATTTACCGATAAAAGCTAAAATTTCATCTGAAAAAAGCTCAAAAGAGACATTATCTAATATTAAGTCTTCTCTCTCATCATCTTTATACAAAACTGTTAGATTTTTAACTTCTAAAATCTTTTTTTTCATTTCTTATAAATAGCCCAAAAGGGCTACAGTTTTTTATTTCTTTAATACTTCTATTATTTGATAGAAAGTTTCTGTTGGAATTGCACCACCTATTGCTATTCCTTCAGGGAATATAATCATAGGAGTTCCTCTTAAATTTACAGATTTAGAAAATGCTTTATGTTTCTCTAAAATTTTAGCTCCTTCCTCATTTCCTTTACTTAACTTTTCTAACTCTGAAGGGTTTCTATTACTCACTGCTTCAAAGCTTTTATCTAAAATCTCTTTTCTCTTTTCCATATCTGACTGGCTAGCTATATTTTCAGCAATTCCCTTTGCATACTTATGGAATGGTAATGGGAATAGAATAATTTCAAATTTAACATCTTTATCCTTGTTTAGTATCTCTTTAATACTTTGATGAAGTCTAGCACAGAAAGGACATTCTGGGTCGGATATTATATATACAGTGTATTTGGCGTTAGGATTACCATATATAATAACCCCATCTTTCGGAATACCCTTTAAGTCAACAAGTTCAAATTGTGATACATTATTCCCTAAAATTTTCTTTAACTCTTCAAACTTCTTTTCTCCAATTCTTTTTTCAAGTTCTTTCAATCTATCAGCTTGAGCTTTCAATTGATACTCAATAGCAGTTTCCCTTGTTAAATTTCGGTTTGATTTAATCTCTATAATACTACCAACAACTGCATACTCAAGTTTACAATCTATATAAACAACCCCATACCTTCCACCAGATTTTATAATAACTTTATAGAGACCATCTACAGGAGACCTTTCAACTTTTTCAATATCAAACTCCTGATTTCTAGCGAATATTGAAAAGGATTGTTTAATTTTTTCTTTATCCACCTTTTCGGGAGGCAAACATGCAGAACCTACTTTACCTCCTGTATTCTCATTACAAGAGCTCATTAACGACAGAGATAAGGATAATGTTATTGCTGTTGTTAATACTTTTTTCAACTTCATTAAAATAATTCCTCCGAAAATTTGTTTAATTTATTAAGTTATTCTACATCTTTATTAAAAATTTTGTAGTGTTAGTTAATAAGAAATATATAAATGAGGTTTTAGAGGTTGACACCTCTTAATTAAATCTATTCTATAATTTAGTTTAAATATTAATCTGTTTAAGGAGATAAAATGCTCACATACAAAGATGCAGGTGTAGATATAGAAAAGGCAGATAAATTTGTAGAAGGTATAAAAAATTTTGTAAAGGATACCTTTAATAAATCTGTGTTAGCAAACATTGGAGGTTTTGCTGGAGCAGTTTTACTAGAAATAGGTAATTACAAAGAGCCAGTTTTAACAGCTTCAACAGATGGAGTTGGAACAAAGTTAAAGATAGCTCAAGCTTTAGACAAACACGATACAATAGGAATAGATTTGGTGGCTATGTGTGTTAATGATTTAATAACTACAGGTTCAAAACCTTTATTCTTTTTAGATTATTTTGCTACAGGGAAATTGAAAAATGAAACTGCTATAGATGTTGTAAAAGGTATCGCTGAAGGTTGTAAGATGGCAAACTGTCCATTAATAGGTGGAGAAACTGCAGAAATGCCCGGTATGTATAAAGAGGGAGAGTATGATTTGGCTGGCTTTTCAGTTGGAATAGTTGAAAAAAGCAAAATGATAGATGGTTCTAAAATAGAGATAGGAGATGTTTTAATAGGTGTTTACTCTTCAGGTATTCACAGTAATGGATACTCTCTAGTTAGAAAATTAATTGAGATAAAAGGATATAAATACACAGACTATATTAATGAGTTTAATAAAACATTAGGAGAAGAGTTATTAACACCAACAAAAATATATGTAAAACCTGTATTAGCCCTTTTAGATAAGATAGAGATAAAGGGTATTGCCCATATTACCGGTGGAGGTATCCCGGGAAATTTAATAAGGGTTTTAAAGGATAGGGTAAAGGCAGTAATAAAAAAAGACAGCTGGGAAATCCTACCAATCTTTAAATGGATACAGAATGAGGGAAATATTTCAGAGGATGAAATGTTTAAAACATTCAATATGGGTATAGGATTAATCTTAATAGTTAAATCTGAAGATACAGAAAAAACTATAGAAATCTTAAATAAATTTGGAGAAAAGGTTGTTGTAATAGGAGAAATAAAGGAGGGAACTAAATCTGTAGAGATTGTTTAGCTTTTTTCTCTATTCTATCCTTTTTATAAATGGGAATATATTTATTATTAAAAACATATTGAATATATAAATTAGAAATATTAAAATTTTTATATTCATATATTATATAAAAGGTATAATTTTATTAATGAAATGTCCAAACTGTGGTTCATTTAAAGATAGGGTTTTAGATACAAGACAGTCAAAAGATGGAACAGTTATAAGAAGAAGAAGAGAATGTTTAGAATGTGGATTTAGATTTACAACCTATGAGAGATTTCAAGAGGAAAAAGTTTTAGTAAAGAAGAAAAAGGGAGATATAGAGCCTTTCAACAAGGAAAAGATAGAGAGAGGAATAAAACTAGCCTCTAAGAACAGACCTGTATCTGAAGAACAGATAAAAGCAATTGCCAATTTTGTAGAGAAGTATCTTTTAGAAGAGGGGAAACTACTTGTTGAAAGTATGGAAATAGGGAAGTTAGTCCAAGAAAAACTAAAAGAGATAGATAAAATAGCTTATATAAGGTTCAAATCTGTTTGTAATGATGTATCAGATATAAAGGAGTTTGAAAATATATTAAATGAGTTAAAGGAAAATTAAAGTATTATTTATCAAATGTTTGCAAGAATTTAACTTCTCAATTAATTTAATTTCTAGAATAAACTTATTCTCAAGGTAAAGAATTATGAAGAAACTAAACCTTATTAAAGGTATAATTTTGTCTACTTTAATAATTTTTCTAGCTTTCGGCAAAGATAAAGTTATAGTAGATACAGATGCTTTTCAAAACGGTGGATTTATCCCAAAAAGATACACCTGTGAAGGTAAAAATATATCTCCATCTGTAAGCTGGTATAGATTTCCCAAATCTGCAAAAAGTTTCGTTTTGATAATGGATGACCCAGATGCACCTATGGGAACATTTACACACTGGATAGTTTATGATATTCCAGCAAATGTAAACAGCTTAAAAGAGGGGTTCAGTAGGAGCTCAAATCTTCCAAATGGAATAAAACAGGGAATTAACGACTTTGGAAAAGTTGGTTATGATGGACCATGTCCTCCTAAATATCAAACACACAGATACTTTATAAAAATAAAGGCATTGAACATAAGAAGTTTAAATCTACCTCCAAAGGTTGACAGAGAAACATTGGACAAGGCTCTAACCAGATACAAAAATAATATAGTTGGGGAAGGTTATATATACGGACTTTTTAGAAGATAGACATTTCTTATATGCTAAAATAAATTTTCCTTAAAAATTAATCGGAGGGTTAAGTTATAGATATGTATAAAGATAAAATGGAAGAATTAACTCCTAAAGAGATAGTAAAAGAATTAGATAAATATATAGTTGGACAGAAAGAAGCTAAAAAAGCTGTTGCAATAGCATTAAGAAATAGATGGAGAAGACAGAAATTACCAAAAGAGTTAAGAGATGAAGTTATCCCTAAAAATATACTTATGATTGGTCCCACAGGTGTTGGAAAAACTGAGATAGCAAGAAGATTAGCTTTACTAGTTAAAGCTCCATTTGTAAAGGTTGAAGCTACAAAGTTTACAGAAGTTGGTTATGTTGGTAGAGATGTAGAGGCAATCATAAGGGAACTTGTAGAAGCATCTTTCAAAATGGTTAAAGCTGAAAAGATGGAAGAGCTTAAAGAGAAAGCTAAAGAGTTAGCAGAAGATAGAATTCTGGATTATCTAATTCCTAGAAAAGTAAAACCTTATAACCCGTCAGAAGAAGAGAGTTTTAAAACTGCTAGAGAAAAGATGAGACAACTTTTAAAGGAAGGTAAATTAAATAAAAGAACTGTTGAAATAGATGTTGAAGAGAAGGGAGTTTCTGTAGTTGGTGGAGTTATAGCTCCCGGATTAGAGGATTTAGAAAATCAGTTAAAAGATTTATTTTCTAATCTAACACCCAGTAAGAGAAAAAGAAAAAAGATGACTGTTGAAGAGGCTCTAAAGGTTTTAGAAGCTCAAGAGGCAGAAAAGTTAATAGATATGGACGAGGTTTCCTCTGAAGCGGTATATAGAGCAGAAAATTTTGGTATTGTGTTTATAGATGAAATTGACAAAATAGCAGGAAAATCTGCTGGAAACTCCCCTGACGTTTCTAGAGAAGGGGTTCAGAGGGATTTATTACCTATTGTTGAAGGAACAACAGTTTCTACAAAGTATGGTCCAATAAAAACAGACCATATACTGTTTATAGCAGCTGGAGCTTTTCATCTATCAAAACCTTCCGATTTAATACCAGAATTACAGGGAAGATTTCCAATAAGAGTTGAGTTAAAGGCCCTAACCAAAGATGATTTTGTAAAGATATTAACACAGCCTAAAAATGCACTTATAAAACAGTATAAAGCCTTAATGGAAACGGAAGGGGTTAATCTGGAATTTACAGAGGGAGCTATAAACTTAATAGCAGAAATAGCTGAGGAAGTTAATGAAAAAACGGAGAATATAGGAGCTAGAAGATTACACACAATTTTAGAAAAGATTATGGAAGATTACTCTTTTGAAGCTCCAGATTATAAGGGACAAACTATAATAATTGATGAGAATATAGTTAGAACTAAGTTAGAAAATCTTATACAGAATGAAGATTTAAGTAGATACATCCTTTAAAAGGAGAAATTCATTGGTATGAATTATAAAGATGAATTAATTTACAAACTTAAATCGTATAAACCTATTTTGAATAAAAAGTATAAGATTACTAAAATTGGTATATTTGGGTCAGTAGCTAGAGGAGAAAGTGGAGTGGAAAGCGATATTGATATTGTTATACAAGTTGATGTGTTAAAACCTTTTATCTTATTAGAAATAAAGGATGAATTGGAAAAGCTTATAGGTAGGAAAGTTGATTTGGTTAGATTTAGAAAAAACATGAATGAAGATTTAAAAAAAAGAATAGAGAAAGAAGTAATATATGTGTGAGTATAACAAGGATATTGTTATTGATATACTTAATCAGATAAAACAATCTATAGATTTAATAATTGAAAGGGCATCAACGATAAAAACGGCAGATGGCTTTGTTAACTCCAAAGAAGGTTTAGAAAAACTGGATGCAATATGTATGCGATTATTAACAATAGGAGAGAGTTTAAAACAAATTGATAAAATCACGAATAAAACATTATTAAAGATGTATCCAGAGATAGAGTGGGATAAAGCTAAAAGAATAAGAGATATTATTGCACACCATTATTTTGATATAGATGAAGAAATTGTTTTCCTTATATGTAAGGAAAAATTACCTGAAATGCAAAAAGTTATAAATAAAATGTTGAATGATTTAAAATTATAGTAATCAATAAATTAAAGGCTTGGAGAAGCAGTTGAGGGAAGAACTTAAAAAACTGATTTTAGAGAGAGCTTTAAAAGTTGCAGACAAACCTATTTTCAAATTAAGCTCTGGAAAGTTAAGCACATACTATATTGATTTAAGAACAATCACTTTAGACCCTGAAGGCGGGTATATAATTGGTAATCTAATTTATGAAAAAATTAAAGATACTGAAGTATCTGCTATCGGTGGTTTAACGTTAGGGGCAGACCCTATTGCCTACGCCACATCTTTAACAGCTTATCTAAATAAAAGGTATATAAAACCATTTGTTGTAAGGAAAGAGCCTAAAAAGTATGGAACTGGAAAACAGATAGAGGGAAATTTAAGTGAGGGAGAAAAGGTTTTTATAGTTGATGATGTTATAACTACCGGAGGCTCTGCTCTTAAAGCTGCAAGGGTTGCAAAGGAAAATAATTTAGATGTGTTAGGGATAATAGCTATTGTTGATAGGGAAGAAGGTGGAGAGGAAAATATAAGAAAAGAGGGATTTGAATTTTATCCCATATTTAAAATATCAGAACTATTAAATTCTGCTAAAGGACAGTAGGGCTAAAAGCAGTTGATGAAATTTTCAACTATAATTATCTAAAAATATGTATATAATTAGAAAGCGGTTAACAAAAATTGCATTTGATTTATAAAAATTTTCATTTTATAATAAAAAATAGGCTGGTAAATCAAAATCCCGAGGGTAGAGCCCAAGGGGTATTCCTGCCGGTAAAATGTGTTTTAAAACGAAAGCAAAAAGAAGTAGATTTAAAACACATTTTAAGCTCCGTTCCGTCAGGGATTTGCCAGTCTAAATTGCTTTGTGGTTTGTGGTGGTTTCCTAACCAAATGAACAGACATGCACGATTATGGATACGGAAAGATGGGACGGATGGAAAAAAAGATAGGAAAAGTTAAAAGAATAAAGGGAGAATTAAGAGTTCCTTCTGATAAATCTATATCCCATAGGGCTATAATTCTTCCATCTCTAGCTGAAGGAAAGAGTGTAGTAAAAAATTTTTTAAAATCAGGGGATACCTTAACCACATTAAACTGTTATAAACAGCTTGGAGTAAAAATAAAAGAAAAAGATGGAATACTGGAAATTGAAGGAG
Source organism: Persephonella sp. (assembly GCA_003978565.1). GTDB lineage: Bacteria > Aquificota > Aquificia > Aquificales > Hydrogenothermaceae > QNZC01. The sequence continues at coordinate 14,348 of QNZC01000038.1, forward strand.
TAGGATTAAATGGATTTAAAGAGCCTAAAGATATTTTAGATATGGGAAATTCTGGGACAACAACCAGATTAACTTTAGGTGTTTTAGCTAGCCAAAACTTCTTTACTGCATTAACAGGGGATAACAGTTTAATAAAGAGACCTATGAAAAGGATTACTGAGCCATTATCCCAAATGGGAGCTAGGATAGACGGAAGGGAAGAGGGAAACAAACTTCCATTAGCTATAAGAGGTGGGAAACTTAAGGGAATTAAATTTTTTAATAAAAAATCTTCAGCACAAGTTAAATCAGCATTACTGTTGGCAGGTTTAAATGCAGATGGAGAAACAGAGATAGAAGAACCGGTAAAGTCTAGAGACCACACTGAAAAATTATTAAAGGCTATGGGAGTTTCTTTAGATATAGAGGAAGGAGAAAGTTATAAAGTTAAACTATTAGGTAATATTAATAAACTTGAACCTATAGAGATAGATGTTCCAGCAGACCCATCTTCAGCGGCTTTCTTTGTTGCAACAGCTGTTTTAGTCCCAAAATCAGAGATTGTATTAAAGGATGTTTTAGTCAATCCAACTAGAGATGGCTTCTTTAAGAAGTTAAAAGAGATGGGAGCAGAGATTGAGTATATAAATTTAAGGGAAAAGGCTGGAGAGCCTGTAGCAGATATTTATGCAAAATACTCACCTAATCTGAAAGGAATAAGAATAACTAAATCAGATGTTCCATCTATGATAGATGAATTACCACTATTAATGCTAATAGCAACACAGGCAGAGGGAGAAACAGTAATAACAGGAGCAGAAGAATTAAGGGTAAAGGAAAGTGATAGAATAAAGGCAGTAGTGGAAAATTTAAGAAGTATAGGTGTTGATACAGAGGAGCTTCCTGATGGGGTCATAATAAAGGGAAAACAGAGAATAAAAGGTGGTATTGTTAACAGTTTTGATGACCATAGAATAGCGATGGGGTTTAGTATATTAGGATTAATATCAGAGGAAGGAATACAAATCAAAAATTCAGAATGTGTATTTATATCCTATCCAGAATTTTATGACCATTTAGAGAAAGTAATAGAAAAAAATTAAAATAGTTTTTCTTTTCTTTTGTTTATTTCAATAAATTCATAACTTATAAACCTCTAATATATATAGGTTCCAACATATACACATCTTCTACTAATTCATTTTTTAAAGCATACTCAGTTCCAATAATTGATAAATCTTCAATATCTTTTACTAAATTATTACCCTGTAAATCTACATTTTTGATAATGATGATTTTGAAATTATTAGTTAAGTTCAAAAACTCATTCTTTTTTAACAGTTTTATTTCTGAGAGCGGTTTAATACCTTCCAGTGAAGTTAGAAACTGTTGAGAGTAAATCTCTCCCTTACCTGCATTTATTCCTATTAGGATACTGTTCTGAACAAATCTATATTTATAAGCTAAAGCTGATAGGCTATCATAAGCATAAATTGGTATTTTTAAACTGTAAGCTATACTTTTTCCTATAGATATACCTACCCTTAAACCTGTATAACTTCCGGGACCTTTATTTACTATAACTTTTTTTATTTCCCTTTTATCTAACGATAACTCATTAAATATATCATCTAGTTTTTTTACTAAAAATTCAGAGAAAGGTTTAAATTTATATACAGAGGTATGGTAGATAAGTTTATCCTCAGAAAATAAGGCTATCCCCAAATTTTCAGAGAAAGTATCAAGTGATAGAACCATTGTCCATTAACTATCCTTCTAAAGTATTTTTCTAATTATACCGAAAAATTTTTCAATTAGTTTTCAGATAAATAGATGAGATTTGGATAATGGAAAATAATAGATATAAAAAGTTTATTAAGATTGAAGTTCAAAAGGGAAGAAAAAAGGTAGAGGATATGGATTTGATAGATGAGAAAGTAAAAAAGATAAAGGAACAGATTAGTAAAAATGAATATAAGATTTCCTCGGAAAAAGTTGCCGAAAAGATGCTAGAGTTTTTAAAAAGATTTAAGAAAAAATAGAAAGTTTATCTATTCCTTTCTTTAAAGTATTAACTGTTATCTGTATATCCTCTAAGCTGTTGATTATCCCAAATGAGAAACGGATAGACCTAAGACTTTCTTCCTTTGAGTATCCATAGGCAAGTAAAACATGAGAAGGTGTCAAACTTCCAGAGCTACAAGCTGAACCAGATGATACATATATATTTTTACTGTTTAAATACAGAATTAAATCTTGAGCTTTCACTTTAGGAAAAATCACGTTAACTGTATGAGGGGCTGTCTTAACGTTTTCACTTACAATTTTAATATCTGGGATTTTTTCCTTTAACTCTTTGATAAAAGTTTTCTTTAAAAGATTTAGATGAGCTACAAAATGCTCTCTATTTTTTTGCCATATCTTTATAGCTTCTGTAATAGCAATTATAAACAATACATTTTCAGTTCCTGAACGAACTCCATACTCTTGACCACCACCTAATATCAAAGGAATTAAATCTATATCTTTATTTCTTTTAAGTATTCCTATTCCCTTTGGAGCATTAAATTTATGACCGGAAACTGTAAAAAAATCTATATCTTTATATGGAATTTCTTCTTTTAAAAAACCTTGGACTATATCTGAAAAGAATATAACTTCCCTCTCTTTACATACAGAGGAAATACTTCTAATATCTTGAACAACTCCAGTCTCATTATTGGTATGAATAACAGAGACAAATAAAGTTTTTTTTGTGATTTTTCTCTTTAAATCTTCAATATCCACTAAACCGTTTTCATCAATCCTTAAAAACTTAACTTTATATCCTCTTTTAGCTAAAAATCTAACTGGATTTAGTATAGATTTATGTTCTATAGGAGAAAGTATAATCTCATCTTTGTCTGGATATGCTTCAGTTAATCCCATTATTACAGTGTTATTTCCCTCTGTAGCCCCAGAATTAAAAATTATATCTTCAGGTTCACACTTAAAAATCTGAGATAGAAACTTTTTAGATTTCTGTATCTCATTTTTTGCCCTTTGACCTAGAGAATGTATAGAGCTGGGATTTCCAAATATCTCGCCCCATACAGATAGATTTTTTAAAATATCCGGAAAAATAGGTGTTGTTGCGTTATTATCTAAATAAATCATCTCTGACCTACAGCTAAAAACACTGGATAATCTTTAACTTTTCCATTCCTCTCTTTTTTTATTGAATAGACAGTAATGACTTTTATATCTTTAAAACCATTCTTTTCAAACCAATTTTTCACATCATCCTTTTCAAATCCAAAATGTTTAACATCTGTATTATCTGAATGAAATGTCCCATCTTCCTTTTCTAAATCGATAATAGCAACATAACCACCATCTTTTAGATAATCCTTTATTTTCCTTAATGCTTCCTCTGGATTATCTAAATGGTGAAATGTCATTGATGTTATAACTAAATCAAAATCTCTCTCTGGAAAGTCTTCATTTAGAACATCTTTCTTAAATATTTTTATATTCTCTATACCATTCTTCTTTATCTTTTCTTCAAATACCTTTAACATTCCCTCTGATAAATCAAAGGCGTAGATTTGACCTGTATATTTTGAAAGAACGACATCAACTAAACCTGTTCCTGCTCCAATATCCATAACTTTGAAATTTTTATCTATCGGAATTAATTCTAAAAGTTTTTTTACAAACTCTTCAGACCTTTTAATTTTATCTGGAGTGTCGTATCTGTTTGCAACCTGGTCAAATCTTTTGCCTATATCCATAATTTTACCTACTATCTTTTACTGAATTTTTTTATTTTATTTTTTTTATCATTATTTAAATAAAAATCTATGAGTTTTATCTTACCTTTTGTAAGTTTAGTTAATTTAATTACATTCTGTTTTTCTGAACCTGTTGCCAGTGATATTGCCAAACCTTTTCTTCCAGCTCTCCCAGTTCTTCCTATACGATGAACATAACTTTCTAGATTATTAGGTAATCTGTAGTTATAAACAATATCAACATCTTTTATATCAATTCCTCTAGATGCTACATCTGTGGCAATAAGTATATTTATATTATTTTCTTTAAAGTCCTTTAAAACTTTTTCTCTCTTCCTCTGTGAAAAATCTCCATGCATAGCACCAACTTTAAAATTATGTTTCTTTAACATTTTGTATAACTCATCAACATTTTTCTTCGTTTCAGTGAATATGATAGCCTTTTTATTGGAGTATTTATGTAATAAATCCTTTAATTTAGGAAATCTTGTATCTTCATTTACTTTAAAGAGATACTGTTCTATTTTATCAACCACAACCTCTTCAGGTTTAACCTTTACAGTTTTAAAGTCCTTCTTTAGAAACTCTTTAGCTAAAGCCATTATACTGTTTGGTATAGTTGCAGAAAAAAGTAAAACCTGTTTATTTTGAGGAAGTTTTGAGTAGATATACCTTATATCATCTATAAAACCCATATCTAACATTCTATCTGCTTCATCTAAAACGAATATCTTAACTTTATCAAGTTTTAAAACATCTCTATCTATTAAATCCTTAACTCTTCCGGGACTTCCTACAACTACTTGATTTTTCTTATACTTTAAAAATTTAATCTGTCTATCTATAGATGTTCCTCCATAAACTGCTAATGTGTATATTCCTTTACCTTTTCCTATTTTTCTTATTTCTTCAGAAACCTGTAAAGCCAGTTCTCTAGTTGGCGTTAAAATTAAAGCCTGAGGTTGTTTCTCTTTAGGATTTATTTTTTCAACTATTGGAATTCCAAAAGCGGCAGTTTTTCCTGTTCCAGTTTGAGCCTGTCCTAATAAATCACAGTCCTCTAATGCATAAGGAATAGTTTTTTCCTGTATTTCTGTAGGTTTACTAAAACCCATATTTTCTAAAGAGTTTAAAGTTTCCTTTGACAGATTTAAATCCACAAAACTGATTGACATACAAATATTCTCCTTTTTTATACTTCCAATATGGAAAATTTTAGAGATTTTGAATTTTCCATACTGGATGTTTAATTATTACTACTGCAATTATAACATTAAATAAAAAAATTATTTAGTTTAAAAATCAAACTTTCTTTATCTTGTATTACATTCATTTCTTATGTTATTTAAGACCTCATCATCTCCCATACAAGCTTTAAAACAAACTATAGATGCTCTTTTTGCAAGTTCCATAAAAGCCTTATCTGTTTTTTTATACTCTTCCACAGTTGCAGATAATATTTCTAAAGATAACTCATTACATCCATCACTATCCTTAAATATATTTAACCTTTGGGATGCTTCAAAACAGGTTTGATAAGATTTTTCTAAAATTTTACAGGCTAACTTTTGATACTTTATTTGTAGTTCTGATATAGATTGAGCAAAACTTAATTTAAAAAAAATTAAATTAATTAATCCAAATTTAAGCTTTTTTGACATTTTTTCTCTAACCCCTAATTTTTTTATTTACAAAAGTTTTTCCTTATTTTTGAATAAATTCTCTCCTTCCCTGCACATGCCTCAAAACAAACCTTCCCTATAAGCTTTGAGAGATTTTCACCTTTCTTAGATTTATTATTTAGAAAGTTATTAAAGTAAAAAGCAGTATTCAAAGATAACTCATTACAGATTAAAGCCCTATCTGAAGGTTTTAACTCTTTTAAATCCCTCTTACAGCTATTGTATATATTTACAAATATATTACAGACATCATCATCTATAGGGGAGGCTATGGCTTTGAAAACTATTAAAACAAAAAGATAAAAACTAAAGAAACTTTTTCGGAAATTTTTCATAAATCCCCCAATATTTATAAGTTTTAAAAGAATTATAATTTTACATTGTGAAAAAATAATGAAATTTTTATCATTTTAAATGAACTTTTCTATTTAAAAAATATACAGTTGGGAAAAATACCAAATAGAAGATTATTAATAAAACTAAATAAAAACCCTTTGAAATAAAACCTTGAAGTTTATTCCCTGAGGTTTGATAAGAAAAACTATCTTCTATGAA
>QNZC01000002.1 GCA_003978565.1 Persephonella sp.
AAAAGTAGATTTAAAACACATTTTAGAAATCTGTTCCGTCAGGGGCTTGCCAGCTTTAGAAGTTTGTTATCAGTAATACCATTAACACGACTTGTAGCTTACAGTAGTTTAGTAGAGGTATCGGCAATAAAGCTCAAAAAACTAATCAGATGGATAGATACGCACGATAATGGATATGGATAGATGGAACGGAAATCTTTAGAAAAGAGATAATAGAAATAAGGAATTAATCAACTTTAGCTTGATAAAAAGTGATATATAAAAATCATAGATATAGTTATTAGTTCAATAAATATAGCTTTCATGTATTTATCATCTTTTATTATGTTTTCTAAATTATCATCTGGAATTAGTATAAAATCCACCACAAATTTAAACAGAATAATTATAAATGTTGAGAATATAAAGTATATAAAGCTATAGATTATAGTTGTAATAATATCCTTTTCTGGAGAAAAAGCTGAAGCTAAAAGAAAGGATATAACTATGTAGTTTGAAAATAAAAATATACCTGCTGAAACATTATTTTTATAAACCAGTTCAATTATATTGATTTTTTTCAACAGTATTAAAATCTCTTTATAAATTAATATACTTAACACCAATAAAAACTGAATAAACAAAAATATAACTACTATAGATAGTAATAACTTTAGTTGGTTTATATCTGGGGAAAAATAGTTATTCATAAGAGAGTTTATAACTATCCCAATTGCTATGAAATGTGCAACTTCAACGATTAAAATGGCAAAATTACCTTTTTGTATTTCTTCAATATTTTTTACTTTATGAAAAATTATAAAATCTGTAATTAGATGTCCTACAATAAGCAGTATAAAGGAAAGTGCTGAGTAAAACCATATATATAACAAATCCTTTACTAAACCGTAGCTTTCACCTGAATATAAAGATGAAACGGCAATAGATAAAGAGAGTATCAAAACACCACTTACTAAATTCTCTTCTTTTTCTCCTTCAAGTTTTACTAGTCTTTTGAATATATGAAATGATATTAAAACAAACAATAAGAAATTACCTAAATAGACAGAGTTCATAACTAATTCAGATATAAGTTTATATATATCCAAGGTATACCTCTAATGAGTATTTAATTTTATATAATGGGAAATATAGACCAAGTATACAAAAAGGTAAAGTATTGCAACGAATAACATAAATAAACTTAACATATCTGTAAAGATGAAGTTTATAAATGGAAAAATAGGTATATAAGTGAATATAAACAGAAATAACTCTTTTACAATAAAAGATATTCCTAATACTACAAAAAATATTAATATGGAAAAAGTAGACCAGATTAATGAAGTAATTATAAAGTATTTACTTTTTAACATGGATAATACTTCCTTCCAAAAATCTTTTGAAAATAGTTTTATATTTATCTTAAGTATCTCCAATGGATATGTAGAACTTAATATGAGATTTATATAAATAGGTAATAGAAGGTAAAATGGAGATAAAAATAACATAACTATAACAGTAGCTATTACAATGGAAAACATAAAGACAAGTCCAAATGAAAACGAATTAAACTGACCACCATAACTGGTCGAAAGAAATAAGAATGTAAGTATAACTCCTACAAAAAATACAAGGATAGATATAATTATCTCAAGAAGGAAGTATAGTAATGCAAAAATTAATCCGTACTTTAGATAACTCCTCAATATATCCAAGGTTAAATTCTTTTTTGTTCTTATGTCATCAAGAAGTTCATTGTCCCGTAAAAAAAATATTACACTACCAATTAGAACCATTAATAAAAAATAACTTAAGATAGGACTTATATAGCTGAATGTTGTAATAACTGCTACAGATGTTAGTAGGATTAGTATATTTCTTTTAAAAAACATATAGGAGTTGTGTAAGGCTAATTTATTATCCTTTAACATATCTAAAAAACCTAATAAACATACTTTTAAATTTTAATTTAATATTTCCCTTAAGAGATAGCTAGAAGAACAAACTCTAACTTATCATGAAATAAGAAATTTATATATAGCCATCCTTGTGAATAAACCGTTTTCAACCTGTTCTAAAATAACACTTCTGTTTCCATAAACTAGCTCACTTTCTATCTCAACTCCTCTGTTAACTGGACCCGGGTGCATCACTATCCCATCTTCCTTAATTAGATTTACCCTTCTTTGATTTAATCCATACATTATTGAATATTCATTTAGTGTAGAAAAGTAAACTTTCTTTTGTCTCTCTAACTGTATTCTTAGGAATATCACCACATCTTTATCTTTTAAAGCTTCCTCTATATCTGTCGTAATATTATCCACATCAAAAGTTGATAAATGTCTAGGCATTAAGGTTTTTGGACCACATAATGTTATTTTAGCCCCTAATCTTTTAAACAGAATTATGTCTGACCTTGCTACCCTACTGTGGAGTATATCTCCAACTATAGCTATTTCTAAATTCTCTAAACTTTTTTTATACTCCATTATAGTGAATGCATCTAATAGAGCCTGTGAAGGATGTTCATTTGCTCCATCTCCAGCATTGATAACATGTGATTTAACCTCTTTCGCTATAAGATAAGGGGCACCAGCCATATAATGTCTCATAACAATAAAGTCTGACTGCATAGCCTCAAGTGTTTTTATCGTATCATACAGAGTTTCTCCCTTTTTTACAGAGCTTGAAGATGCAGAAATATTTATAGTGTCTGCCCCTAAAATCTTACCTGCTAACTCAAAGGAGGTTCTTGTTCTGGTAGAGTTTTCAAAAAATGGAAGTAGAACTGAAAGTCCCTTTAAATCTGAAAATTTGGTTTCACCGTTTTTATATCTGTTTTTATAGTCCTGAAATATTTCATAAATTCTGTAAAATCTATCCTCTGTTATCTGTCTTGCCGATATTAAATCCTTCAAGCTTCCCCTCTAAAGAATTTTAGAAAATATTATATATTTGATTAATATAAAAATGGAATTTTTAAAACATATACCAAAAGATACATCACTAACCAAGTGTAAGCACCAGCTATTACATCATCTACCATCACACCTAGACCAGACGGAAGTTTTTCAAACTGTTTAATTGGAGGAGGTTTAAAAATATCAAATATTCTGAATAGGATAAAGGCTAACAACAAAATCTTCCAGTTTGTAGGAAAGCCTATCATGGCAACCATATAACCTGCTATCTCATCTATAACTATATAATCAGGGTCTTTTTCTTTAAAAGTTTCAACGATAACAGTGGATGTCCATATACCTATAAAAAATACAGCTAAAGTTATAAATATCTGATTAAGTAATACATACTCTCCTCCCCTATTCCAGTATATTAATATTGGGAATAAAGCTACAACTGTTCCAACTGTGCCGGGAACTTTAGGTATTTTTCCTACATATAGTCCAGTAGATAACATATAGGCAATCATTACCTTGAGACTTTCTTCTGGTCTCTCTCCCTTTTCTAACTCCTTTTCACTCAAATTTCTAACTCCAAAAATAAAATTGATTTTAATAATTATAATACTAAATTGGTATATAAATATTATTCTCTAAATAGGGTATTCAAAGTTGAAAGCAATAAGGTTTTACGATAAGAATGATATTAGATTAGAAGATATACCTATACCAGATTTAGATAAAAATGAAGTTCTCATTAAAGTAAAAAAAGTTGCAATCACACAAACATTAGCAAATGAATACTTTTACGGTCCATATATAACTAAACAATCACTTCCTCTAATACCTGGTCATAGTTTTGGCGGTATTATTGTAAAGGTAGGTGAAAAAGTCGATAAAAATTTAATAGGAAAATGGGTATCTGTCTTGCCTTTAATATCATGTGGTAAGTGTTCCTACTGTAAAGCAGGCTATGACAATCTCTGTAATAATCTAAAATACTACGGTTTAATAAAACAGGATGGTGGATTAGCTGAGTATGTAAAAGTTAATATAGATAATATCTTTGTTTTAGATAAAAACAACATAGATAAAACCACATTTATAGAGCCTCTTTTAATAGCTATGAATATCTTTGATGAAGCAACCTCTAGATATAAATATAAATTTCCCAATAAAAATAGTATGAATATATTAATATTGGGAGCAGGAGCTATAGGATTTTTAACTTCTTTAGTATGGAATATATTTAGAAAGGAAGATAATATATTTATTAACGATTTGTTCTTATCAAGGTTAGAAAAATTAAAGGATGTAATGATATTAAATTCGGTGTATAATATAAATTTCATAGAGAAAGAATATATAAAAAGAGAGCATTTCGATATAGTTATAGATACGGCAGGATTTGAACCATTAGCATTTGAACCTGCAATACAGGAAGGATTTAAGTATCTTTCTAGGGGAGGATGTTTGGTGTCCGCTAGTCTATATTATAACAGAATAGAGCTTAACCAAGGAGAAATATTATTAAATAGTAGAAGTATATTAACTACAATTTTTTATAGAAAACAATTAATAAGAAATTTACCAGAAGTTTTAAGTAAATTGAAATTAGATTTTTCTAAAGTTATATCTAAAATTGATATGAAGGATGTTTTAAGTAAAGGTTTTTATAAAGCTCATATAGATAAAGAGGAATTTATAAGGTTAGAAGTGGAATGTTAAATTTAAAGGACATTGAAGAAATTTTTATAGGTAAGTTTGATATACAGGATTTTAAAATTTTAAAAAAAGATAGAGAATACAGTGATAGATATACGGAATATAAAAAAATACCTTTAAATAGAGATTTATTTTTAGCAATTAAAGGAAACATAGAAGAAAAAAAACTTGTAGTTTTAAAGAATTTTTTAGTTGAATTTCTGGAAAAGGATAAATTAGTCGCAAATTTAATGAAAAAGTTGGAAGTATTAGAGAGGGAATTCGTTAACCTATCAACAATCAATCAGTTTATTATATCTTCAGAATTTGAAAAGGAAGTTTTAGAGAAGTTTTTTTTAACTATTGGTGAAGAGTTTAAATATGCCTTTATAAAAAATGGTAAGGTATTAATAAACACAGGTATTGACACCAATTTCTTAAAAACAATTAAAGGAAAATTAAGAAAAACCGATAGATTGTCATTCAGGTATCTATCAGGGGAAGTTTTCGCAATAAAAAGTAATTTTTTATCTATTATATTATTTTCCCCAAACAAAAAGATAGATGATTTTTATAAAGAGTTAATAGAAGTTAAACTCTTTCTTTTAAGAAATATCTTTATATATCTAGGTGAATACTCTGTAGATGAGCTTACAGGATTTTACTCTAAAAAGAAGTTATTTATAGATATAAAACATATAAAGAACAAAATAGGTTTAATATTAAATATAAGGAACTTTAACTATGTGAATAATGTTTTTGGAATAAATTTTGGAGATAAAGTTCTAAAGGAATTTACCACAATATTAAGGGAACTACTTCCTAAAAACAAGTATATTTACCGTATCACAGGGGACAAATTTTTAATATTATTTGATGATTTTGATAAAGCTCAAAGATTTTTCTTCCTATTGGATAAGGTATTACAAGCTGGAATAAATGTATTCCATGACAGCACACAGGAGTTTGTAATTCTCAATCTATCTGTTCAAGGTGTTTTACTCAGAACCTTAACTGAACAGTATATTGATAATGCCATAGTTTACCTAAAAAAACATCATTTCAATGGTAAAAATTTAATAAGTTTTGAAGAGGAAATTTTACCTTTATTAAACAGAGATTTAGAGAGTTTAAAAATTGTTCAAAAGGCAATAGCAAAACATTCTATCATTCCAGCTTTCCAAAAAATTGTAGGTCTAAAAGAAGAAGATTACTATTACGAAGCATTAATGAGAATTAAGTTAAATGACAAAATCTATAATCCAGGTCAGTTTTTGGAAATAGCAAAGGAAAAGGGTTTATATCCTAAACTTTCAAATATTCTATTAAATAGAGCTTTAACTTACGCAAAATATCTAAAAACAAAAGTTTCAATAAATGTTGAAATAAGTGATATTTTAAGAAAGGATTTTATTAATAATATAGTTAGGACTGTTGACGGTTTAAAACTACTAAGAGAAAATGTTGTTTTTGAAATAACTGAAAGTGAGTATATGGGAAATTACTTTAATGAAGTTAAGGAAGTTATCTTTAAACTAAAAAATGCAGGTTTCCTTATAGCTATAGATGATTTTGGTTCAGGTTATTCTAACTTCCAAAGTTTAACAGAAATCCCTATAGATATAATTAAAATAGATGGAAGTCTTATAAAAGACATAACGAAAAATAAAAAGCTGAAGTATATCGTCAGTTCTATAGTCTCTATGGCAAGACTTTTAGATATAAAAACTGTTGCTGAGTTTGTATCTAACGAAGAAATATACGAGGAAGTTTTAAAGTTAGATATAGATTATGCTCAAGGATTTTTCATAGACAAGCCTAAATTTTTAGAGGATATTTTAGAAGAACATCCAGAGTTAGGTTAAAATTCTCTACAAATTCTATTAATCTAAACTTTAAAGATTGATTTTCACTGTTGATAGTTAAATCTTTATATAAGATAATAAATTTTATCTTAAAAGTATTAACGGCATTAGAGGGAAAGTTTAGTATGTTATTGAATGTGGTTTTTGCTGGAACTGTTCAAGGAGTGGGATTTAGAAAATTCGTAAAGGATATAGCAGCCAAAATGGGAGTTAAAGGACTTGTTAGAAATTTACCTGATGGGACTGTTGAGGTTGTTGCGGAGGGAGATGAAGAATTATTAAGAAAATTTTTAGAAGCTATAGAGGAAGGACCTCCTTTAGCCGAAGTAACTCATATGGCTTATGAATTTAGAAATAAAGAAGGAGGGTTTGATAAATTTGAAATTGAATATTAAAGTCTTTCTTCTTATTTTTTTAATATTTAGTTTTACAATTCAAAATGTTCTTGCACTAACATATAGAGTTAAACCGGGAGATAATCCTGAAAAGATAGCAAAAAAATTTGGAATATCTGTTAAAACCCTCCTAAAAGCTAACAATATTAAAAATCCGAGAAGATTAAGAGTAGGACAAAAACTATTTATTCCTATAAAAAGTAAAAAAAGAAAAAAGAAAGTAGAAAGGAAAAAAGGGCAAAGTTGTAAATATGTTTATACTGTAAAGAGAGGAGATGTTCTATCTATAATAGCTAAAAAGCTTAATATTTCTGTTAGAGATTTAAAGAGATGGAATAATTTAAAAGGTAACAGAATATATGTAGGTCAAAAATTATGTATAAAACCTATAAAAAGTTATACGAAATCTAAAAGGAAGAAAAGAAACTACACACATACAAGAAGAAAATACAGATATAAAACTGTAATAACTTACTATAGAGTTAGAAGTGGAGATAGTTTATCTAAAATAGCCCATAAGTTTGGTATAAGTGTTAAAAAACTAGCAAAACTTAATAGATTAAAAAAACCTTATAGGATATATCCGGGACAAAAATTAAAAGTTCCTAAAAGGGTAAAAGTTTATAGCAGAAGATATAAGCCTATTGAGGAGTATAAACCTAAAAGAAGGTTAAATTTTAAGTGGCCAGTTAAAGGAGAAGTGATTAAAGGTTTTATAAACACAGAGGAAGAGAGACATGTAGGATTAGATATAAAATCAGATTGTAATGAGAGAATTGTTGCTTCTGAAGATGGAAAGGTTATATATGCGGGAGATAGTATAAAAACCTTTGGAAATTTGATAATTATTAGACATCCTAACAGATACAACACTGTTTACGGCCATGTTGACGAAATATTAGTTAGAGAAAAACAAAGAGTAAAAAAGGGACAGGTTATAGGAACTGTAGGAAGGTTAGACAATAAAAACTGCGGAATATACTTTGAGGTAAGAAAAAATACATATCCTGTTAATCCCCTATCTGTGCTGGAAAATAAACAGTAAAGAGGTGAGAAATGTCTGATTTTATAGAGTTCCCAAGAATAAAGAGATTGCCAAATTATGTTTTTGCAGTTGTAAATGAGCTAAAGGCAAAATTAAGAAAGGAAGGAAGAGATATAATAGATTTTGGTATGGGAAACCCAGACTTAAAACCGGCATCTCATATAATAGAGAAGTTATGTGAGGTTGCCAGAAAAAAACACACCCATAGATACTCTATGTCTGAAGGTATCCCAAGATTAAGAAAAGCTATCACTAATTTTTATAAAGAGAGATTTGGAGTAGAGTTAGACCCTGATAAAGAGGCTATACTAACAATCGGTTCAAAGGAAGGTTTATCCCATCTTATGCTTGCGATGTTATCACCGGGAGATATAACCCTCGTTCCAAGCCCTAGGTATCCAATTCATTACTATGCCCCTGTTATAGCCGGTGCCAGTGTTTTAACTGTTCCTTTACCGATAGAGGGAAGTGATACTGAAAAACAGGAACAGTTTTTAAAGAATATATATGAAACATATGAGGACAGTTATCCAGAACCAAAGGTTTTAATTTTAAACTTCCCAAATAATCCAACAACAATGACTGTAGATTTAGAATTCTTTAAAGAGATAGTAAAGTTTGCCAAAAAGAAAAATCTTTGGATAATACATGACTTTGCATATGCAGATTTATGTTTTGATAGCTATAAAGCTCCAAGTATTCTACAGGTAGAAGAAGCAAAAGATATAGCCGTTGAAACATACTCTCTAACTAAAGGTTTCTCTATGGCAGGTTGGAGAGTTGGATTTGTTCTAGGAAATCCAACATTAATTCACAACTTAAGAAGACTTAAAAGTTATCTAGACTATGGAATGTTTACACCTATACAGGTTGCAAGTATTATTGCATTAGAGGGAGACTATTCAGTTGTAGAAAAGGTTAAGGATACCTACAGTGAAAGATTGGACATTTTAGTCAACGGTCTAAACAGAGCCGGTTGGAAAGTAAAGAAACCAAAAGCCACTATGTTTTTATGGGCAAAAATCCCTGAACAGTTTCAAAAATTGGGCTCTATAGAGTTTAGCAAACTACTTTTAACTGAGGCTGAAGTAGCAGTTGCTCCCGGTGTAGGTTTCGGAGAACATGGGGAAGGTTATGTCCGATTTGCAGTAGTGGAAAATAAGAAGAGAATTAGACAGGCTATAAAAAATATAAAAAAATTTTTTAAAAAGTATTCAGGTAAGTAGATGTTAGAAGTTGTCAATATAAGAAAAAAGTATAGGGAAAAGCTGGCTATAGATGGAATTTCTATGTATGTTAGGGAAGGGGAAATAGTAGGTTTACTTGGTCCAAACGGTGCTGGGAAAACAACCACATTTAGATGTTTATTAGGTTTTATAAAACCTGATGAGGGAAAGATAAAACTTAACGACGAAGATATTACAAATTTACCAGTTTATAAGAGAGCAAGAAAGGGGATTTCTTTCTTACCACAGGAAGCATCTATTTTTAAAAGTTTAACAGTTTGGGAAAATCTAGTGATGTTCCTTGAGTTTATAAGAGATGACCCTATAGAAATAGAAAGTAGAGCCAGAGAGCTGTTAGAGGAGTTTGGTATATATCATTTAAAAGACCAAAAGGCAGGAACTTTGTCAGGGGGAGAAAGAAGAAGACTTGAGATAGCCCGTTCTTTAATTATAAACCCATCCTTTTTACTTTTAGATGAGCCTTTTGCAGGGGTTGACCCTGTATCAGTTCAAGATATAAACCACCTTATAAAGGATTTAGTAAAGAGAAATATAGGAGTAATTTTAACAGACCATAATGTCAGAGAAACATTAAAGATAACTGATAGAGCTTATATAATAGCCAGAGGAAAAGTGATAGCTGAAGGAAAACCTGAAGATATAGTAGAGAATAAACTTGTGAGGGAAGTTTTCTTAGGAAAAGATTTCAGTCTTTCATAAAAACTTCTTTTATTTCAGAGGTTAGGTAATGGAAAATTTGAAAAATGTTAAATGGATTATTTTGGATGTTGATGGTGTTCTGACAGATGGAAAGATTATATATGACAGTAATGGTAATGAGATAAAAAAATTCTGTGTAAAAGATGGATATGGAATATATATAGCCCAAAAGTATGGAATAAATTTTGCGATTATATCCGGTAGATACTCAAAGATTGTTGAAATAAGAGCTGATGAATTAGGAATAAAAGAGGTTATACAGAACTCCAAAGATAAACTTGAAGATTACCAATCTTTAAAGGAAAAGTATAAATTCAAAAATGAGGAAGTTATATACATTGGAGATGATATTCCAGATATTCCCCTCTTAAAAACTGTAGGATTTCCTATAACCGTTCCAAACTCACCTGACATATTAAAAAAGATAGCAGTATATACAACAAGAAATGAAGGTGGAAATGGTGCAGTTAGAGAGGTGATAGATTTAGTTTTAGAGGCTAAAGGTGTCTATGCAGAGTTAAAATAACAGATAAATTAATATTGGAATTATATAAGAATTTTTCCTTTTATCTTTGTAAATTTGAGGTCTTATAAATTAAGATAATATTTAAAGCTAATAATTAAGGTTATAATTTTTTTATATAATTTTAGAAAAGGACTGACAAATTTGATTAACGAAAACTTACTGAAACTTATAAAATACTATACAACTAAAAATACTGATGAATTTTTAAAAGAGTTATCTTCTCTATCAAAACCTACATTAATCAGTGTTTTTTGTGATCTCTTAACTCTCTATATTAATGATAAAAATTCTTCTAAACTTAGGGAAATAATAACAGCTATTGTTTCAGATTGTGAAATATTAACAGAAAAACTTGGTTATAATGGTTTCAGAATAGAGGCTCCTGATACGAAAATATTCTGTGAAATAAAACCTAAAAATGTAAATACACCTTGTGTAAAAAAATTAGATGGTAGGGGACAATTTACCGATTACACTCCAGAAAGATTTGAAAAAGATAGAAAGATAAATTTAAAAATTTTAATAAGTGGTTTTATAGATGGTAAGCTAATCTATATAATAGAAATTCCTTTTAACTGTTTAGAAAAACATATATTAAATAAATTAAGGAAAAAGTTTGGCAAAAATTTAAAAAGAGAAAGGGGAAATTACCTGAGAACATTAGAATTTTCATATTTATCTTATAAAAATTGCGAATATATAGAACTAATATTCTTGTCGGAAAATATAGAAGAATATAAAAACTGTTTAACAAAACCATTTTATAAATTCTTAAAGAGTTTAAAGGAGAAAAATAAATGATAAATAAATTTTTAAATAAACTATTTGTAGATGATGCTCTTAAGTTTCTAAAGAAATTGCCATCTAATTCTGTAGATTTGGTTATAACCTCTCCTCCATACAATAAAAAAAACAATAAAGGCTGGTTAGTAGATGAAGTTAGATATGACAAATATATAGATAATATAAATGAGGAAGAATATCAAAATTGGCAGATACAAATCTTAAATGAATTGTTTAGAGTTGTAAAAGAAGGGGGGCATTTATTCTACAACCACAAGATTAGATGGGAAAATGGGATAATGATACACCCTATATATTGGCTTTCTAAAAGTAAATGGTTAATTAGACAAGAAATAATTTGGAATAGAAAAATAGCAGGAAATATAAGAGGATGGAGATTTTGGCAGATAGAAGAAAGAATATATTGGCTATACAAGCCTAAAGATAATAATTTTATAGGAGAAGAATTAAAATCTAGACATGCTAAATTAAGTTCTATTTGGGAAATTAGACCAGAAAGTGGCTTTAAGGAACATCCTGCCCCATTTCCTTTAGAACTACCTACCAGAATAATTTATTCAATCTTTGATGAAGAGAAAAATAGAGTAGTGTTAGACCCTTTCTGTGGTATAGGAACTACATTGGTAGCTAGTAAACTACTAGGACATAATTATATCGGTGTAGATATATCATCTGAGTATATAAAAATTGCCGAAAATAGACTAAATAATGCTAATGATGAATTACCAAGAGTTTTGGAAGAATTAAGATTACATAAAGTAGAAAAAACTTTTAAAGAAAGGAAAGAGGAAAAGAATAAAAAACAGAAACAAATTTCTTTTCTATAACTTTTTACTCTATTATTCCTGAAGGTGCTGAAGGTGATGAGCTATCAGATATAACTTCAACTACACTTTTTCTACATCTGTTTACTATAGGAACTCCATACTCTTCTAAGATTTTAACCATCTCTTCACAGGTTATAGTTTCTTTATCTAGTAATAACTCTACAACTGAAACTATTGCATCTTTGTATGCTTCCACTATAGCTTTTGTTTTTTGATATGTTTCCCTTAAAAGTTTATTAACCTCTTCATCTATCTTTCTAGCTGTATCTTCACTTATTTCTAAAGACTGTTGAGCATTAAACAAACCACCTCTTGTAAGAGGAACGTGTATTGGACCTAACTCATCTGTCATTCCCCAAGATGCAACTATTCTGTAAGCTAAATCTGTAGCCCTCATTAAATCATTTTCAGCTCCAGTTGTTATACCATCCTTTCCATAAAAAACTTCCTCCGCAGCCCTTCCACCGAATAACTGATGTAGTCTAGCCATTAAATCTTTTTTAGAGTATATATGTCTATCCTCTTCAGGTAAATTTACAGTAACACCTAAAGCCTGTCCCCTTGGTATGATTGATACTTTATGAAGTGGGTCAGCCTCTTTAAACATTAAACTTACTATTGCGTGTCCTACCTCGTGATAAGCAATTTTCTCCTTTTCTTTAGGTGTTATAGCCATTCCCTTTCTTTCTAATCCCATCATAATTCTATCCATTGCTTCCTCAAAATCGTCCATACCAACCTTTTCTTTACCCTTCCTTGCCGCAAGTAATGCCGCTTCATTTACAACATTCGCTAAGTCTGCTCCTGAAAATCCGGGAGTTCCTTTCGCAATAATCATTAAATCAACATCTTTGTCTAAAGGTATATTTTTCTTTTTAACATGAACCTTTAAAATCTCATATCTTCCCCTTACGTCAGGTTTAGGAACTGCTATCTGTCTATCAAATCTTCCCGGTCTAAGTAATGCAGGGTCTAAAATGTCTGGTCTGTTTGTAGCGGCAATAACTATAATTCCCTCTCCAGAGTCAAATCCGTCCATTTCAACTAATAATTGGTTCAGTGTTTGTTCCCTTTCCTCATGTCCTCCACCTAATCCAACTCCACTTCTAGCTCTTCCTACTGCATCTATCTCATCTATAAATACTAAACATGGAGCATGTTTCTTTGCTGTTTCAAATAAATCTCTAACCCTTGCCGCCCCAACTCCTACAAACATCTCTACAAAATCTGAACCTGATATAGATATAAATGGAACACTAGCCTCTCCAGCTATAGCTTTAGCCAGCAACGTTTTACCAACTCCCGGGTCTCCATATAGAAGTATTCCCTTTGGAGCCCTACCACCTAACTTTTTAAACTTTTCAGGATTTTTTAAATAGTCTATTATTTCTTTAACTTCTTCCTTAACTTCATCCATTCCAGCAACATCGTTAAGTTTAACATTAGGTCTTTCCTCTAGATAAACCTTTGCTTTACTTTTTGCAAAAGAAAATGCCCGATTAGCTCCACCTGACATCTGTCTCATTAAGAAAATCCACAAGCCTATAAATAAAATTATCGGCAACCATGAGATTAAAACGGTAGTTAACCAACTATTACCTTCCTCAGGAACAACTTCTACTTTAACATCGTTTTCTGCTAGAATATCGTATAGTTTTCCATAACCTTTTGGAGCAATAGTTTCTATTCTTTTGTTATCCTTAGTTTCAGCAGTAATCTCTTCTCCTTTTATCCTAACCTGTTTTATATCTCCTTCCTCTACCTTTTTAATAAATTCAGTAAAAGGAACTGAGTTCTTAGATGTATTTTCAAGACTTCCTAGCATGTTAAACATAAATATCATCAAGACACCAATTAAAATCCATATAAAGATATTTCTATTTATTGACACTTTGTTTACACCTCCCTATTTCTCTAAAATTTCAAAACATACAATATTTTTTGAGTGAGAATTTTCATTTAATAAATAATAATTAGACCTTTTGTAGCCAACTATCCATAATATTTTATCCTTATATACCAATAATGGTATTATATCTCTCATATTCCTATCAATCTTTAAATCTATCATCACGTCCTTTAATTTTTTCTCCTTTTTGTGTTTAAAGGGAATAAATCTATCTCCTTTTTTCCTATTTCTTATTAAGAAAGTAGGTTTTTGCTCTTCAATTTCAAAACAAACAACTCTTTTTTCATTTTTAATATTTATCTTATCTAATTCTTTAACTTTAAAAACCCTTAAAGATACTCCAACCTCTTTTATAAAAATATCATCTCCTATATTTATTTTATAAAAATACTCTTTTACTTCTTTATCTACATTTTTAGATATATAAATTTTAGAGTAAGTTTTAATTAACTTAAAGTCTTTATTTATTTTTAACTGTTTATATCCTTCTTTTTCTAAAAGCTCTAGAAAATCTATCAGTTGTGTATAAGATGGATAGTAGTCTGTTTTTAAATATATCCAATCCTGTAAAATTCTATATATTACCGCTTTATCTAAATTTTTTAATAAATTTAGCTCTAATTCATTTAAACTTTTTAGGTCTAAATTTAAATTATCTATATATTTTTTAATAAAGTCATCATCTAAGTTTAAAAAATATGAAAGAATTTTTAAAGAGTTCTCTAAATTTGGATTTATTTCCTTTAAAATTCCCAATATCTCGTGTCTGACCTTATTTCTAAGAAAAATCGTATCAAAGTTAGTTTTATCTAAGTGGTAATCTAATTTTTTTTCTTTAGCATACTCTTCTATCTCTTCTTTTTTTAAAAGATATAGAGGTCTTATAATTTGATTTTCTTTAGGTTTAAATCCTTTTAATCCTTTTTTATTACCCTGTATAAACCATAAAGTCATAGTTTCAGTTAAATCGGTTAAATGATGTCCTGTAGCTAATTTATTTATACTGTATTTATCCATTAATTCTTTAAAATATTTGTATCTTTCTTCTCTTCCAACCTGCTCTACAGATTTATTTAACTGTTTAGATAACTTCTTTATATCAACTCTTTTTACAAAAATATCTAAATTTTCCCTTTTAGCAAATTCTATACAAAACTTTTCATTTTCAAAGGCTTCTTCTCCCCTTATAAGATGATTAAGATGAGCTAGATATATCTCATGTATTCCAAGATAATTTTTAAACTTTTTTAAAAGGTATGTTAGAACTACACTATCTACTCCGCCAGAAAAGGCAATGAGTATTTTATCTTTAGGTCTTATTAAAGAGTATCTGTTTACAGCCTGTAAGAATTTTTTCTCAACCAAGAGGGATTTTATAAGATAATGTTTTAATGGCGGCGGCAGGACTCGAACCTGCGACCCCGTGGATATGAGCCACGTGCTCTAACCAGCTGAGCTACGCCGCCTTATTTTTTAATTAGTTTCAGCTAAAGATTTTTTCAATTCGTTAACTTGTTTGTAAATTCTAGAAACTCTTCTTCTAGCTTCATTCTTATGGATAGCACCTTTAGCTGCAGCTCTGTAAGTTAACTTTTGAGCTAAAGGTAATAATTTTACAGCAGTTTCTAAATCTTTCTTCTTTATAGCCTCTTTTATTCTTTTTATAGCAGTTTTCATCCTAGAAATATGGTATCTATTTATCTCCCTTCTCTTTGCCGCCTGTCTAATTCTCTTTCTAGCCGATTTCGTATGAGCCATTAAATCACCTCTACATTATTTAAATTCGGTTAATAAGTATATAAAAAGAAAGATTAAATTTCAAGATAATGTTAAAACTCTTCCTCTAAAAGTTTTATTATCTTTTTCCTATCTATTTCTTTATTATCATTCTTTAACCATTCATCTACAACAGGAATATCATTTCCCTCTATCTTCCCTTCCGCCTTATCTATCTTCACTAATAGAGGAATTTTTGTCATATTACCGATTATAATTGCTTCACCGGGGTTTAAACTTGGAAGATATGACATTAACTCCTGTGATAACGCCTCACTTGCAGATTGGACATGTTTTTGGTCTTCAGGTTCCACCAATTTTAAAATTATCATATTGTTCATCTGGGACAGTATCTCTTTATCTAGCCCTTTAGGTCTCTGTGTAACTATAACTAAACCAAGACCAAACTTTCTTCCCTCTCTAGCTATCCTTGAGATGTAATATTTAGACTGGGTGTTTCTTTTATCTCCCGCTAATATGTGAGCTTCCTCTATAACAATTAAGAGAGGTTGCTTTAATCTACTTTTTCCTCTCCTTACTGCCTTCTTTCTCTCCTCTAAACTCCACATTAGGATATTAGAACATATTGTATCTGCAGTATCCTCATCTAACTCTGAAAAATCTATAATATTCACATAGCCGTATTTAATCTTTTCAATTAATGGAGCTACTCCCAGCTTTACAATATGCCCTAACTCTGTTTCCATCTCTTCTATTTTGTTTAAAACTTCGTATAAACTGTCCTCTCTAGGTTTTCCTTTTAGTTTTGTCTGTCTAATATCACTTTCTTCATCTTTTATACTTTCTATAACTTCCTTTAATCTACTTAAGAATTCTTGCGTATCTATATAACTTTGCCAGTTTTTTCCTTTCTCAGCTTCTAAATTTTCAATTAAATACTCTAAAGCTAACTTAAAGTATCTTAACTGGACATATGCATTAGGTTTAATTCCTACTAGGCTGGCAAACTCCTTAGGTTTTAATAGAGCTGGGTTTATTATAGGTTCTATGACATTAACTCTATTTTGACCATTCTTTAAGAATTTTGACCTAACATACTCACCGTGAAAATCAAAAACTAGAACGGTTCCATTCAAATTTATGATGTTTTGAAGTAAAACAGAGACAGTATTAGATTTACCTGCACCTGTAATAGCAAGTATTGCAAGGTGTCTTAAAACAATCTGTTCTATATTTATATATACAGGTATATCTTCTTCCTGTGATAACAGTCTACCTATCTTTATATACCTTTTATCTCTTTCTCCAAATATCCTTTTCAGTATTTCAGGGTCAGCTTCATATACATCAGATGCAGGTGGCGGTGGAGTTTTTAACAACCTTAAGTATGCGTTTGTTTTATCTTCTACTATCTCACCTAGTATATTTATATCTCCCTTTAAACTTACCTCATTTCCAGAAAACTTTTTTATACCTTCAACCTGTCCCTTTGATTTTGTAGTTTCAGGAAGGTATGGGTTTTCTCTATACAGGCTTTGTATCATTCCTAAAACCTTTATCTCCCTACCTTCCTCGTTATATTTAAGAAAAACAAACTGACCAATTCTTACTGGTCCATCTGTTATAAAAAAAACCCTATTCGGTTTTGTAGCTCCTATACAGTATCCAATTTTTTTATTCATTAAACTTTAAGATTTCTAAGTATTGTTTTATGTGGAACAGTTATTATACTCTCAAATGAGAAATTAATTCTATCTAACATTCCTAAAAGAATAGTTCCACTGTTAAATGCTAAAAACTTACCAAAAGATTTATAGGTTTCCTCATCAAAATCCTTAAATGTCATTCTCTCTAAAGCCAACTTTATTCTTAAAAATGCATATGCCATTCTAAAATCCATTTTATTAGTTAATCCAATTTCATAAAGTCTTTTCCAAAACTCTATATCTATTCGTCTTTCTTCAGCCCTCTGCTCTACCTCTTCAAACCAGTTGTCTATAACCTCTTTGAAAGCTCCATAAACCCTTGTCAATACTTTTGTCTTTTTAATATTTTTATAGAGTTTTTTAAATAAATCTGAAATATTAGCGTTGTATATTCTCTCTAAATCCTCATCTGTTAACTCTACTATCTTTCCAAAATCCTGTATCCATTCTTTAACAAACTCTTCATCTATATGTGGTTTAGGTAATTTCGTAGATAAAAGATTAACAAGTAGTCTTTGGTCTATTTTAGTATTCTTCTCAATAAGATTAATCGCAGTATACATATATATAGCTAAAGCAGTATTCAGAGCTAAATATATAGCTTTTCTATAGGCAGAGAGAATATTATTAACGGCAGTTGGATTATCTATAGCTTCCATTACAAGTTTTTCAAGTATAAAGACAGTAGAAAGTAGTAGAGGTGTCAAGTGTTGAGCTGGAACTCCTGAAATTTTGAGTGTTCCTAGAGCCTGTCCTATAATAAACTTAACTCCATCCTCATCTATTTTTCCATCTGCTATACTTCTAAACGCAGATATAAATAACTTTCTTCTTTTGGCTATGATTTCTGGGTCCTGTTGGTCTACTTGAACAGCTTTCGCAAAGTATATATCAGCAAGCTTATCAATAACTTTGTATAGTATTTCTCTATTTTCTTTTAGATATTTTCTCTCTGCAGGATTAAGATTGTATTCTTTTTTAGCTAATTTAGGAAGTTTAGCTATATCTATTTTTTCTATTTTAATAGGTTGATACTCGTTATCTTTTAGTTTTTCAGCAATTTCCTGAACTGCAATAAATCTTAAACCTAGTTTAACATTTTCGGCAAAATTTACACCTAAATATATATCCGGTTTAAAATCCATAAGATAAATATTACTCTTTTCAGAGACTAGATAAAATTTATTTATTTTTTGTTTCATTAGAGATAAGACTTCATTTTTAATCTGATACAGGATTATGGGAAGAATTTCTTCAAACTCCTTAAGCTCATGTTCAGAATGATGTAAGTGAACCTCTTCAAGTATATTTCCATATTTGTCTGCAACAAAGAATAGATTAACATTATCCTTTACAAAATCACTTAAGATAAGTTCATTCTCCATCTTTCTATTATCTCCTTAATGTTTTCTTCTTTCGTTCCATACTTTTCTAAGAAAGCAGTGTATATTTCTTGAACTGTTGTAAGTAAAAAACCTAAAGGAGCTTTTTTCTTATCCCCTATTACACAGATGAAAACATTCATATCGGGTGTTGTAATAACCATTGTATAATCCTGAGCTTCTGTAATATCAACAAAAGTATCCTTTGTAATATTTCTGAGAATATTTATCACAGGGAAAACACCGAAGTATATATTCTCCTCAGTCCAACCTTTAGGTAGATAACCTTCTAACATCATTCCTTCAGAACTAAGAATAAATAATCCGTCTATTAAATCTCTATACTCGTTTATTTTTTCTTTCATGTCTTATCACTTCCTCTAAAAGTTTTTTTATTAACTCTTGAGTATTAATATTCTTTAATGCAGATATTAGAACTATAGGCACATTATAACTGCCAAAACCCGCTTTTTTTATTTCTTCTAAATTTTTAGCGTCCGGTAAATCCTGTTTATTAGCGGCTATTATAAATGGTGCTGGATGCCTCTCCATAAAAAAATCTATCTGTTCCATAGTGTCTTCCCAAAGTTTAGGTTTAGTGCTATCTATTAAAAATATATACCCTTTAGAGCCAACACCAATACTGTCCCAAACAAAAGAAAATCTAGACTGTCCCGGTATCCCAAACATATGAAGAGCTAAATTTCCTATTGTTAGTTTCCCCCACTCTGAACCTACAGTAGTAGTTGTTTTTTCTGGATAGTATTCTTTATCTCCTCCAAAACCTGATAGTTTAGCTTCTGTTAAAACAGGTTTAACTTGACTTAAACCTTTAATTAATGTGGTTTTGCCAGCTCCGAAATGACCCCCAACAACAATTTTTAAATTAGCCATTTAATTTAACTCCATAGTATTATCATTTAATTATTTTTTAGTTATTCCTATTTCTTAATGGAAAATAACCTATTTTCAGTTTTTAGCTACCTCTATACAGAGGTAAATTTCCCGTGGTGGTTTTACTTCCACCTTACTTTATTTATAATACTTCCATTTATTTCAGTTATCAATAATTGGATTGTTTAATATTATAAATTAAAATCTTT
>QNZC01000061.1 GCA_003978565.1 Persephonella sp.
TGAAAAAATATATATCTCTAATTCTAATATTATACATGGCTCTATCCCTCAATTTGAATTCCTGTTCATCAGAAAAAGAAGAGAAGGAGAGTAAGGAAAAAGTTAAACAGGAAGAAGTTCATAAAAAGGAAGAAAAGGAAAAATCAACTGCTGAAACACCCAGCTCAAAAGAAAAAAAAGAGGAAGAAAAAGTTAAACTTACAAAAGAAGAAAAGGATATATATAAAAAATATTTAGGCTATCCGTGGGAATTATTAAAGGATAAAAAATTTAAAAATCTATATATAAAAGCCCTAGGTGAGCTTGGAAACATTCCTTGGATTAGAAATATATCTGCAGTCGGAGGAAAAAATAAGATAGTAAGTATAAACGGAAAGAAATATGTTTATATAACCTTCTGTAAGCCTCATTTCTGCGATACAGAGATGGTTTATCTCCTATTCTCCCCTGATGAGAAAAAAATTTTTGGAGTTTATCTTATAGAGAGTGATTATGATTTTGCAAAAATTCCGATAGGAAAACCTTCAGAGGAAGAGCTAAAAGTATTAGCGGAAGCGGTAAAGAAAGATATAAATTCTTTTGTCAATGCTGAAGTTATCCTTTCTGCAAAAAACTTAAAACCTGAAGATTTAGGAATAAAAAAATTGAAGCCTTGTCCAATATTGAAAAAAGTTCAGTTTACAACAGGAAATGACGAGAGTGTGAAAAGTATAACTGAAAAAATTTACAATAAGTTTATAAAAGAGCAGGATATTAATCTAGAAGAACTGAAAAAGTTAGGTTTATCTTTAGAGGCTAAAGACTTTCTTATAGCAACAGTTAATTTAAATAGTGATAGAGCAGAGGATTTAGTTTTTATAGTTAACTCCTCATACATGTGTGGAACGGGGGGATGTCCTGCATTTATCTATATAAATAAAAGAAATAAGTATAAATCTATAGATGTATCCGTTTTACTTCAAAATATGGATTACTTTTATCTTTCAAAAACAAAAACTAACGGTTATAGGGATTTAATAGTAAATGATGAATTAATTCTAAAATACAACGGAAAAAAATATGTAGTTGGAGGAAGATGTTATGTCCAATAGTTATAAGGGAGATTATAAAGATTTTTTGAAGGCTTTAGGATATAGAGAAAGTGGTGGAAGATACGATATAGAGAACAGTTATGGATACTTAGGAAAGTATCAGATGGGGGAGATGGCTCTTCAAGATGCAGGATACTATAAGGGAGATAGCACACCTAGAAAAAATGATTGGATAGGAGAGTGGACTGGAAAGGATGGAGTTTGGAGCAAGGAAGATTTTTTGAATAATCCTCAAGCTCAGGAGAACGCCATTAGGGAATATCATAGAAAGGTTTGGAAGTATATAAAAGCTTTAGATTTAGACGAGTATGTTGGGAAAACTGTAGCAGGTGTATATATAACTGAAAGTGGATTATTAGGAGGAGCCCATTTAGTAGGTGTTAGAAGTTTAGCTAAATTTTTAAAATCTGGTGGTAGAGAAATACCTAAAGATGGATATGGAACACCCATAACCGAATACCTTGCAAAATTCAGTGGATACGATATTTCTGAAATTACTGGAAATGTTAGTATGTCATCAGAAGAAAAGAATAAACTACAAGAAGAACTTGATTTTAATTGGGATATTCCATCATCCTCAGATATACCAAATTATGAAGAACCACCTAGGGAGAAAGATGGTGGAACATCTGGAAGTGGTATCTTTGACTTAATAATAGGCATATTTAGAGCTATTTTTAGTATATTTTCAAAAAAGTAAAACAGGGTGAAAAGATGCATAAAGGAGGTTATAAAGACTTTTTAAGAGCTTTAGGATACAGAGAAAGTGGTGGAAGATATAACATAGAGAATACATATGGATATTTAGGAAAATATCAAATGGGAGAAAGTGCATTAAAAGATGCTGGATATTACAAGGGAGACCCTACAAGGAGAAATGACTGGATAGGAGAGTGGACTGGGAAAGATGGAGTTTGGAGCAAGGAAGATTTCTTAAATAATCCTAGAGCTCAAGAAAATGCTATTAGAGAGTTTCATAGAAAAACTTGGAAGTATATAAAGGCTTTAGGGTTAGACAAGTATGTGGGAAAAACAATTAAAGGAATATATATAACGGAAAGTGGATTAATAGGTGGAGCCCATCTTTTAGGAGCTGGAAATGTGAAAAAGTTTTTAAAATCAAATGGAAGAATTATTCCAAGAGAT
This sequence comes from Persephonella sp., assembly GCA_003978565.1. Lineage (GTDB taxonomy): Bacteria > Aquificota > Aquificia > Aquificales > Hydrogenothermaceae > QNZC01. Next base: position 2,238 of record QNZC01000061.1, read on the forward strand.
GGATACGGAACACCTATAACTGAATACATTTCCAAATTTAGTGGATACGATGTCTCTGAAATAACAGGAAATGTATATACACAACCTAAAGCTAATGAGAAAGAAGAAAAGGATAATGATTTCGTTTGGGATGTGGATAGTTCTAGTTCAGTTGATTATGACAATTATGATGAGGAGTATAATAATGAAGAGGAAAAGGAGAAAGAAGACAAAACTATCTGGGATTTATTTTTCTAAATAATTCTTACTTTGATTTTATTTAAGAGGTTTTATTAGTTATTGCATTTAAACAAGGTAAAGTTTTTCCTTCTAGCAGTTTTAAGAATGCTCCACCACCTGTTGATATATAACTTATACCATCAACAACACCTGCCTTATGGATAGCATAGTCTGTATCTCCACCACCTGCTATTGATAAAGCAGGAGAGTTAGCTATCTCATGGGCTAGACTGAATGTTCCTGTTTTAAACTGGTCTATCTCAAAAACTCCCATTGGACCATTCCAAACTATAGTTTGGGCATCTTTTATAATCTCTTTTATCAACTGTATTGAAGCCTTTCCTATATCTAATCCTATCCAATCATCAGTTATTTCCTGCCAAGGAACTTCTATAACTGGAGTTTTCTCTGATATTTCCTTTCCACATACAAAATCAACAGGTAGGTAAAACTTAACATCTCTCTTTTTAGCTTCCTCTAAAACATACAGAGCTTCTTCAAACATATCCTCTTCAACTAATGAACTTCCTGTATGGTATCCCATAGCTTTAATGAATGTGAAAGCCATAGCTCCACCGATAAAAATCTTATCAACTTTATTTAATAGATGTTTTATTATTCCCAATTTGGAAGATACTTTAGCACCACCTATGAAAGCTACAACAGGTCTCTCTGGGTTTACTAAAGCTTGCTCAAAATACTTTAGTTCTCTCTCTAATAAAAATCCCATTACAACAGGGTTGATAAAATCCTTTATTCCATACATAGAGGCATGTTTTCTATGACAAGTTCCAAAGGCGTCTATAACATATATATCTCCTAAAGATGCTAGAGCCTTAGCAAAGCTAGGGTCATTTTCCTCTTCTTCCTTATGAAATCTTAAATTTTCAAGTAAGATTATTTCCCCTTCCTTCATTGAGTTAACCATTTTTTCCACTTCTTCACCTACACAGTCAGGAGCAAATTTAACTTCTGTCTCTAAAAGTCTTTTTAATCTCTCCGCAACAGGTTTAAGGGAATACTTTGGATTTCTTTCTCCTTTAGGTCTTCCTAAATGTGATGCAAGTATTACTTTTGCATTCTTATCAAGGAGACAATTTATTGTAGGGATTGTTTCTCTTATTCTTACATCATCAACAATATTTCCAAATTCATCAAGAGGCACATTGTAATCAACTCTAACTAAAACTCTCTTTCCTTTAACATCAACATCTCCTAAAGTCAGATAACCGTCAAACATAAAAACCTCCCAAATTTTTTATAAATTTCCAAAAAAAAATTATAAAATTTTTTAAAATCAATTTTCCAAAGAATTTAGATAATAGAACTAAATTAAGGATTACATTCTTTGGTGTTTAAATAACTTTTTTAGAATTATAATACTGATACAAAACATTTAAATTTTATATTTAATAATCTTTAATAAAGATAAAAAATATTTAAGAGGAGGTTTCAAATGAAGAAAAAATTACTGGGAATTTTAGCAGTTTTCTTACTGTTAAACAGTCAAAAGAGCTTTGCTCACTGTGAAATACCCTGTGGAATTTATAATGATGAATTGAGAATTCATCTAATTGAGGAGTATATAGACACAATAGAAAAATCAATGATTGCTATTCAAGAATTATCAAAAAACAGAGACCCTTTATCAATCAATCAGATTGTAAGATGGGTAGATAACAAAGAGGAACACGCTAAAAAAATTCAGAATATAATATGGCAATACTTCTTCACTCAAAGAGTTAAACCTGTAAATCCTGAAGATAAAGCTAGATATGAAGCGTATCTTAAAAAGTTAGAACTGTTAAATAGATTAAATTTCTTAGTAATGAAATCTAAACAGAGTGTAGATACAAAAGTTGTAAAAGAGATGAGAAAAGTTCTATCTGAATTTGAAAAAGTTTATTTCAAAGTTGAAAAACACAAACATTAATTTCCGCAGATAAATCTCTTCTTTTTTTCTTTCATTTAATTACATCTATAGGTTAAAATTTAATTAATTATCACTTCAGATTATTAAATCTTTTTACACATTTTAGAGGGAGGTATTTTTTTTATGAAAAGGGATTTTTTGAATATATCAGATTTAACTAGAGAGGAAATTTATAAGATAATAGAGTATGCAATAGATTTAAAAAAAGATAAGTTTAAAGACCAGTCATTAAAGGGGAAATCTATAGGCTTAATATTTATGAAACAGTCAACTAGAACCAGAGTTTCCTTTGAAGTTGGAGTTTATCAGATGGGAGGACAACCTCTATATATAAGTGGAATAACAACCCAATTAAGCAGAAATGAAGAGATAAAAGATACTGCAAGGGTTTTATCAAGATATTTAGATGGGGTAGTTATAAGAACATACTCACATAAGGAAGTTGAAGAGTTAGCTAAATATGGAACTATTCCAGTTATAAACGCTTTAACTGATTACTTACATCCCTGTCAAGTTTTAGCAGATTTACAGACTATTTATGAAAGATTTGGAAAGATAGAAGGTTTAAAACTGGCATACATAGGTGATGGAAACAATATGGCTAATACATGGTTAATAGCAGGTGGTTTAATGGGATTAAATATAGCTGTTGCTACTCCTGAAGGTTATGAACCAAATGGAAAGGCAGTAAAAGAGGCTTTAGATTTAGCAAAGAACACAGGTGCCAATATAGAGATACTAAATGACCCTGAAGAAGCAGTTAAAGATGCAGATATACTATACACTGATGTTTGGGTAAGTATGGGACAGGAAGACACAGAGGAGAGAAAAAAGGCATTTAAAAATTTCAGAATTGATAAAACTCTCGTAAAAAAGGCAAATAAAAACGCAATAGTTATGCACTGTTTACCTGCACATAAGGGGGAAGAGATAACGGAAGAAGTTTTTGAAGAGTTTGCAGATGTTATCTTTGAGGAGGCAGAAAACAGATTACACTCACAAAAAGCATTAATGAGCTTTTTATTCAATTCTTGGTATAATTAAAATAAAACTTTTAAGGAGGAATTTTATTAGATGGCAGTAGAGAGAACTTTAATGTTAATCAAACCTGATGCTGTTAGAAAAGAAGTAGAAGGAAAAATAATAGCTCATGTTCAAGAAAAAGGTTTTAAATTAGTTGCATTAAAAAAACTTAGATTAACAAAGGAGCAGGCTAAACAATTCTATATAGTTCACAAAGATAGACCTTTTTATGATGAACTATGTGAGTTTATGTCTTCAGGACCTATAGTTGCTATGGTTTGGGAAGGTGAAAATGCTATATCGGAAATAAGAAAAATAATGGGAGCTACAGACCCAGCTAAAGCTGAAGAGGGAACTTTGAGAAAACTGTATGGTTCTAATGTCGGTGAAAATGCAGTTCATGGCTCTGATAGTCCAGAAAGTGCAAGTGTAGAAATACCTTTCTTCTTCAGTAGGTTGGAGATAGTTGAATAAATATATAAATATTACAATCTTACTTTTAATTGGAGCATACACAGGATTTAATATATTTTTCTCTTTTATCGTTGCTCCACTTTTATTCTCTCATTTTAATCACAGGTTAGCAGGGGAAATAACAAATTTAATATTTCCATACTACTTTGCTTCAGGATGGATTATAGGTGTTATCGTATATACACTTATAGCTATCAAATCAATTAAAGAAAAAACTATTGTAAAGGATTTAAAAGGATTTCTTATAGGGCTAGTTTTTCTAATAATCTTTAGTATGGCTTTACACAAAACAATACTTAAGATAGGTCAAGAAACTAACGCTCATTACTATCAGCTTTTAGATGAAGGGAAAAAGCTTGAAGCTCAAAAGATTAAATCTCAATTCAAAACAGTCCATACAGTATCAACTATAATAAACTTTTCAAATCTATTAATTGCCATATATTTATTTGTATATTTTTATTTAAATACACAAAAGACTAGAAAAAAGGAAAAAATTATTTAAATTAAAATTTTGTAATACAAACCTCTTTACTTTACGAAAAGTTAAGTAGAAAGTATGATAGAAATTATTGTTGATTTTTATTTTTCAAGGAGGTTTAGAATGGAAAATAAAAATTCTATTTCTAATAAAATATTAATCGGTGGTAGTATAATAGTTGGTATCTGGATATACTTTCTACTGACAACTTATTACAATACACCTGATGCCTTCGAAAAATCTGTTATATCAATAATTGTGGTTCAGGTATTATTTTTATTACCTGTATTCCTGATAAAAATTATGATAGACAGGCTTATAATAGATAGAATAAAAAAACTTACAGAACAGGTAAATGAAATAAGTGTAGGGAATAATCTAGACAAAGCTATTTTACCAGAGGGAAACGATGAACTTACAGAACTTACGGAGGCTTTTGAAAGAATGAGAATTAGTATGAAGACTGCATTAGAACAGCTTGAAGAAGAATAAAATTAAATAAGGTCGGTGAACCGATGTTAAACTTAGCAGAAAAGAAAATTGAAAATATATTAAAGGAATTGTCTAATAGTTTAAATACCACATTTGTGGGATTTTTCTTTAAGGGTTACCCTATAAAGTTGCTAACTGACTTGCCAGAGAGAAAAATTAAGAAGGTTCAATTTTTCTTAGGTAGATTAATTTTAAAATCAAGAAGTATAAATGAAATAATAAAGGATTTTGTCGAGGAATATCTCTTTATAGAGGGGAGTGAAATATCTATCTATGTTCAGTTTATGGATGATGAAAGTTCTATCGTTTCCATAGTTGACGGTAATGAAAGGTTTTCAATTGTTAGACTTGAGCATAGTATAGCAAAAAAGAAATTAGAAAAAAGTATAAATGATATAAAAATTTTTGCAGAGAAATATTTAGAAAATAATCCAGATATTAAAGAGGAATTTGTAAAGTTAGAAGAAGTATTAGTATCTGAAGGTTTTGTCAAAGAGTTAATTTCTACAGAAAAGAATACTGAAAAAGCTCAAATAAAAGAGGAAAGAGAAGAGGTTAAAGAAAAGGAAAAAGAGGAAATAAAGGAAAATAAAGAGCTTTTAAAAATAAAGGAGCAGTTAAAACAGAAAAGAAAAGAAAAACTAAAATCCCTTACAGGAAATTTAGAAAGTCAGAGAGAGGACAAAACAAAAGAACAAAAGAAAGAGGAAAGTTTAGAAAAAGAAGAAAAAACTTCAGAGGTAAAAGAGGAAGATATATTTGATTTCGATGAATTTTTACCATTAGTAATGGCATCAAAGGATAAAAAAGAAGAACAAAAATCAAAAGAAACGGAAGAAAAAGGAGATGAAATAGTTGATATTGATGAATTTATGCCTTTAGTTGATACAAAGAAAGATAAAGAAGAAAAGGAAAAAGAGGATGTAAATATCACAAAAATTTTACCAACTACCCCCAAATTATCCGAAGAAGAGAAAGAAAGTAAGGAAAAAGAAAAAGAAGAAGTTAAGGAAGATTTAATTGAGATATCCAGTGTTAAAGAGGAAGAAGGCAAAGAGGAAATTATAGAGATAAACCCTGAAGATATAATTTTGAATGAAAAAGAGGAAGAAAAGATAGAAGAAAAAGAAGAGATAAAAGAAAACGAAAAAGATGAAATTGAACCTGAAATTATAATAGATGAGTTCTTAAAAGAAGAGATAGAAAGAAAAAAGGAACAGATAAATCCTATAGAAGAGGAAATTGAAGAACAGAAGGAAACTGCTTTAGAGGAGATTAAAGAAAGTTATAAAAAGGAAGAGGAACCGATAATAGAGGTGGAAAGTCTAGAGAACATAATAGATGAAGTTGATGAGGAGATAAAAAGGGAAAAAGAGAAAAAAGAGCATATAGAGGAAGAAGATTTCTTAGAGTTAAAGAATTTAATTGGTGATATAAATCAAAAAGAAAAAGAAGAAAAAGAAGATGAAGTATTCAAACCTAATTTAGAAAAGAAAAGCGATTTTATAGATTTTGAACAATCTAAAGAGGTTAAAGAGGAAGAAAAACCTAAACCAACTTCCGATGCGAAAGAGAAAGAGGAAAGCTCTGATATTAAATACTTAAATTATTTAGTATTAGACGTATTGCTTAAGATTTTTGCTAAAGAGGTAGGTCCTATAGCAAAGGTCATATTTAAGAGAAAGTTAAAGGAATTGAATATAAAGAAAACAAAATTAACAAATAGGGCTTTAAAGGAGTTAATCAACTCTTTAGCTGAAGAAATCCCTATAGAGTATAGAAAGAAGAGATTTTTAGAGAATGCTAAATATTTATTATGATGATAAACTTTAAATTTTTTTAAATTTATAGGAAAATAATTAAATCTATTGTATAGGAGGCTGTTATGGCGGATAAATTCAAGGAGATTTTACAAAATATAGTTATTGACGCTCGTGCTGAAGGTGCTATATTGGTTAGTCCAGATGGGCTTGCGATAGCTTCTGCTTTGCCGGCAGATGTAGATGAAGATAGAGTTGCTGCTATGGGTGCAGCTATACTATCATTAGGTGAAAGGGTTACATCAGAACTTGAAAAAGGTGAGTTAGAACAGCTTTATGTAAAGGGGAATAAAGGATATATGATTTTTACTGGTATTAAAGATTTAGCTGTTTTAGGAGTTTTAGCACCAGCAGATGCAAAGTTAGGATTGGTATTAATGGAGATTAAGAGAGCCACAAAGAAAATAGAGGATTTATTAGGGCAATAAAATATGGCTATAACAGGAAATCTGGAAACCTTTAATTTCGTTGATATCTTTCAAATCCTAAAGAAAGATAAAAAAGATGGTATTTTAGTTATTGAGACAAACAATAAAAATTTTGCAGTTTACTTTAAAAATGGAGATTTAGTTTATATTAGAGAGGTTCCTAAAGTTTTTTATGTCTATTTAGATATTGATTTTGCAGATGTGATGAAAAAGGAAGGGCTATCAGGAAAGGATGATATATATAGAGCTCTGGTAGCCCGACTACCTGTCCTACTATCACTTAAAAAGGGGAAATTTTCCTTTACACCGGGTTTTATCCGCTATTCAGATGATATAGAGCCATTTATCCCTCTTGAAAAAATCATAATGTTTCTAAGCAGACATTTAACAAAAGAGGAAGTTGAACGGAAAATATCAGATTTAAGATTGGTTTTTGAAAAGACTGAAGATTGGGAAGAATTGGCAAAGAGGGCAAATCTTAACGATACTGAAAAGAAAGTTTTAAAATTAATTAACGGTGAACGGACTGTGGAGAATATAAAAGACGAGTTAGGACTAGATTTATTAACTTTAGAGAAGATACTGTATGGTTTTTTAGCAGCTGGTATAATTAGAAGGAAAAGACATAAGAAAAGAAAACTTGGTTTTGATTTAACTAAAGGTTTACTTAGCAAAATTATAGAAAAAATTAAAGGATTATAAGGAAGAGGTAATGTTTCTAAAGGATAAAGATAAGGGAAAAAAGGCTATAAAAATTGTTGTCGCAGGTCCTTATGCGGCAGGAAAAACTCAATTCATCAACACAATATCAGAAATAGAAACAGTTCAAACTGAAGCTAAAACAACAACGGAAGATGAGAGAAAAGTTAAACATCATACAACTGTTGCTATGGACTTTGGAAGAATTGCTATAGATGATAAGCATGTTTTGTATCTGTTTGGAACACCGGGACAGTCCAGATTTGATTTTATGTGGGATATATTAGGGAAAGGTATGGTAGGTTTAATTGTCCTAGTTGATAGCACAGACCCTTCAACGTTCCATGAAGCTAGAAAAATAATAAACTACTTTGAAACAAGATACCCAGTTCCATATGTAGTTGGGGCAAATAAACAGGATTTAAAAGGTGCTTGGAGCCCTGAAGACATAAGAATATCTTTAGATTTAGATGAAGATGTCAAGGTCTTACCATTAGTAGCTAAAGATAAAAATGCAGTGAAAAAAGTTCTATTAGAGCTTCTAAAAGAAATAAATAAAGTTTTAGAAGGGCAATAAATAAACTAATTAATTTAACATTTAATTTTTTATTTAAATTCTTAAATTCAATATTATATAGATAATATTTAAAAGTTAAGGTATTAAAATTTATGAATTATAGATATTTAAAATTAGGTTTTCAGTTCTTTTTTATTGTTACTTTTGTCGGTGTTATGTTTATATATCTAAAGGCTAAAGATATAATTCCTCCTATAGTTAGATTTGATAATTTTGATTATAAGCAATCTTTAATTCAAAAAAGTGTATCATTGGTAGAGGTTTCCTATGTTGGAGATGAGGCGTTTGTAAAGGTAAAGGAGCTTTATGTTTATGGATTATCAAAGTTAAAATTTCCTCTAAAGGATTTTAAAAGAGACAGGAAGATTTTCTTATACAACAAATCAGTTGGTCTAAAGGGGAATTTATTACCAGTCTATATAAATATCACTATCTCAAACATAAGACTTGTTAACGAGTATGAGTTTTCAATTCCCCAGTCTGAAATAAATAGTTATATAAGCTCTAAAAAAAGAGTTATAAAAAGTTTAGGAAGTTTTACATATATAAAGGATTTAAAAGGAGCCTGTGGAATAGTTGAGTTAGAGGATAAAAGTAAAGTTATTTTATGCAATATAAAGAGAAAGATGGATATAGAAAAAGGCTTAACAGAGGGAGTTTACCTAATATCTCCTCTATCTATAATGAAACTACCTGATAATATTAACGGAGTTCAAATTTTCAACAATAAAAATTTAGGGAAGTTAAACGGTTATATAGAAAGTATTGTTCTTTCAGATATATATCTAGAAAAAACAATCTCAGAGAAGATAAAAAATGATTTTATAAATTTTGTAAAAACTGTTTTTAAATTGAAAAGATTTAATATAAAAGAGATAAAATTTCAAACGAAAGGTTAATTAGTGATGAGATTTTTTGACAAAGATTTATTAAAGAAACCGGAAGGTAAAGCGGTAGCTATTGCAGGGGTTATACTAGGTTTTTATATAGTGATGATAATTAAAAATATATATATAGATAAAAAGGAAACGAAAACAACAGGAGAGTATATAAAGGAGTTATTTTCAAAAAATTTTGGAGTGTATCAAGAGCCCGTAGATGTTTATGTTAACTATGCCGGTCTTTACAGTGGAAAAATCCAGTATACTGTTGGAGTAGGTTATGATTTAGATAAATCAATTTTTAAAACCACCACACATAAAGTTATAATCAAACTTCCATATCCAGAGGTAATGTATATATACAGAAATTCAGATTTACAGTTCTCTAAATTTAATAAAGAAAAGGAATATATAAAAGAGATTTATAAGTATGGAAGCTTAGTAAGTAAGTATTATTCAGTAAGGACAAATATATTTAAAAGAACTGAAAACTACACTAAGAATGTTTTAAATAACATAAGTAATTCTTTAAAAATAAAATTCAAGTTAGAATTTCCAGAAGAAAAGAGAAATCTGTGGAATGCTTACAGTTCTAAAAGATGTGGTATATCTTTAAGTATCCCTTCAGATTATCAACATAAGATAAAGATAAGAAATAATGAGAATATTTTATCCCCTTACTGTTTTTTAGGAAGCTCTCCTGATGGAAAGTTAAAAATGTTTGTTTATAAAGCTCCTTTAAATTTAAGAATTTATCCTAAAGATAACAAGCTAAAACAGTTTTCCCTATTTTATCCTCAAAATGAGTATTATATGGAAGTAATTAATCAAACTGAAGATAAAAGATTTATAAGATACTACTATAAGTTTAAGAATAAAGTTTTAATTGTTGAGTTTAAACCTGTAGATGAAGGTATATACAGATACTATCTACCTGATATTATGTTTTTAAGTTCATTAATAAAAGAAAAACCACACAGAGACAAAGAGATTAGAGACTGTTTTGGAACAACTAAGGAAGTCTGGGATAAAAGTCTATTAGGAGATAAACAAAGGTATATTGAAAAGTATTTTGCCTTCTTAAACTCTGAAGATATTATCTTTGATAGGAAAAACCATGTTTTAGCAACAAAAACTGCCTATAAAGAACTTTTACCTATGGTTAAGAAACTTGCAAAAGTAGCTGAAAAACATGAAATAAAAGGTCATTTAGTAATGGCAGTTCTAAACAAAACAGGTAGAAACTTGGATGACACTATTCTATGGGTTTTTTTAGATAACGGTAAAGTGATAGCAATTGATAGGGAGGGAAGAAGAAAGGATTTCTCATATCAAACTTTAATTGATGCATCTTTAGAAACTGTAGATTTAGGACATTTCTGTTTAGATGGAGGATACTGTTTCGGAGATGATAGACCTGAAGAGATTGTTCCTAAAAAACAGTTAAAAAGATATAAGGCAGAAAGGGAATTAACTAAAATTGTATGGTTTTTATTAAATTATGGTTTTCCAGTTCTTTATACAGAGAAGAAATAACAGAAGATTATTTTAAAAATTCTAAAGTAGTTTATATAATCTCTTAAAACTATAGAAACTTCCCTAATTTTTTCTTAATTTAACGCTAGTTCGATAATTCAAAAATGATTGATTTAAGCTATCTAGATTAATGGAAATTTAAAATTTATACCGATTTTTATAAGTTCAATTTCGTTAAAATCATTAATATAAGCCAATTAAATTCGAGCAAATTCGAATTTAATTTCTGAATTCATGATAATTTAAAACTTTTCTAATTTTTTATAAATTATTACAATCGTCGCATGTTTTTAAGAAAATAGTTACATTATCTTTTTGAAATTTACTAAATGTATTTACTACTTCTTTATATAACTCAATTTTTCTATTTTCAAATGATAAAATTTTTAAATTTGTTTTTTTATTTTTGGTGAGTTTATAAAAAACAAGTTCTAAATTTTCTAATGAAGGTAAAGCTATACTTTGTTTATGCTCAGAATAAATATCCTTCTTATTTATACTACATTTTCCTATTACAAGAATGATAGGATTATTTTTAAAATCCCAAAAATTTTCTAATAAAATTCTCGTTTTTATATATGTTGCAATAAGTTGAGATAGTGCTTTTTTAAAGTTGGATATGCTAAGTGTTTTTTTTAGTTCTATAAATAATATTTCCTCTTCTCTTAAAATAATCCCATCACAGATTTTTCTTAATATCCTATAATCATTTTTATTAAAAATGTTCTTATAATGTTCAAAAAAGTTATGCTCTGTTTTAAGAATATAAAAATTCTCCCCTTGAAATTCAAATCTTAATTTACATTTTCCATCTTGCTGTTTTTCTTCAATTTCTACAAACTCTTTAACTTTTATTATAAATTCATCACTAAATATGCTCTCTAAACTATTCACCCTTCTACCTCTGCAAATGCCTCAAGTATATCTTGAGAAAGTTCTATATCTTCTTCCATTACTTTTAAAAAACTTTCTGGAGATATACCATTTTCGGAGGGTTTAATTTTTTCTATATTTACCTCTTCTTTTTCATTTTTGTTAAAAAAGTAAACACCTAACTTTTTAGGATTAATTAAAAATTCTTCTTTTATATTGTATTTTTTCATTATTGCTTTAGCTTTTTCTTTATTTTTCTTTTTAAGAAACCAAATTTTTACTAAATTACTAATAGTATTTACTAAATAATCACTATGAGTTGTAATATAAACTTTGCCACCTTTATTTACTATGTAAGCTAAAAGATATGCTATTTTCTTTTGCAAAGATGGGTGTAAATGGGCTTCTGGTTCTTCTATAAAGAATATTTTGTTTTCAATTGGATAGTATCTTAAAGTTATATAAAATGGAGTTAATTCCCTTATGGATGAAGCAGAGGCAGATATTGGTATTTTTGTGTTATGATGCATATAAAAAGTTTCCATTTTTTCATGTTCAACGCTAATTTCTCCTTCAAAAATTTCATTAATTATGTTTTTAAACTCTATGTCTAAAAAGTTATCCTTAGAAGAAGCAATAATATTAAAATCAGGTAAATAAGTTTTTAAAAATTCTTTTACCATTCCACTATAAATGGGAATATCTGTAATATACATGCCTAATAATGATTTTTGCATATCTACAATTGCACTTCTTGAAGGTGGAAAGAAATAAAGCCTTTTCAACTTATATTTATCTTTATTTTTGAAAAAGTTTTCATCTTCTATGAGCTTAAAGTGTTTTAACAAAGTAGGTAAAGCAAAATAAAATATATTTTTATAATCTTCTTCATATTTTAAGTAATTTTCATCCTTATGTAATAAATTCCTCCACGAATGGAAAAAGAAAATTTCTTTTTTTAAATTTTGATTTTCAAATGTTAGCATATACTCCAAATATTCTCTTTCATAGACATAATAAATATTTATTTTTTCAACTTTTTTATTCAATATTTTAAAGTTTGATTTGGGTATATGTAGTTTTCCTTCAAAATTGGGATTATAGTTTATTAAGTATTCAAAAAATTCATTTATACCTTTAAAAAAGAGTTTATTTATATTATTTTTAAAAGAGTTTATATCTATTTCTATCTTTTTTATCTTTTTATCTTTATTTCCTTCACAAAATACATTAATTAAGTCTTTTATATGCTTTTTTAATTCAATATTTTCTTTAATCTTCTCACAATTGATAACTTTTATATCAATTTTTTTTAGATTAAATTCGTTAGTTATCCTCTTTATTACCTCATTCTTTTCAAAGAAAAATTTATAAATATAATACATAGAAAATAAAGTATAGCTTTTGTTTGTGTTGCTTTCTCCAAATAAAATGGTAAAAGGATGAAGTTCTATTTTACTATTTTTTATTTTACCAAGTTTTTTTATATAAAGTTTTAAATTCAATTCCTTCCTACCCTCTTTAATAAAATTTTAACATAAAAATAATAATAGACTTTTTCCAAAATAAATCCTTATATTTTTATAAGCTATTTATTGCTAGTATTTAAAATTGATATTTGTTATTTAATCATTATGGAATATAACCATCTTAATCTCTGTATAATCCTCTATAGCAAATTTAGCTCCTTCCCTACCTATACCACTACCTTTAACTCCACCATATGGCATATGGTCTGCTCTAAATGTAGGTATATCGTTTATTACTACTCCTCCAACATCTGCATTTTCAATAAATTTCCAAGCATTCTTTATGTTGTTTGTAAATACTCCAACCTGTAAACCGTAGTTAGTTTTGTTTACCATCCTTAAAGCTTCATCAATATCTTTAAATCTTTTTATTGCTACCACTGGAGCAAAAGCTTCTTCATAAAAAAGTTTTGTATCTTCCGGAACATCAGCAACAACTGTCGGTTGAAATAAGGTTTTTTCTTCAGCACAGGCAACACCGCCCTTAACAACTTTAGCCCCTTTACTAACTGCCTCCTGTATCCATGACTGAATTCTGTTAACCTCATCAACAGCTATCACAGGTCCAACATCTGTGTTTTCATCCATAGGGTCTCCAAATTTAAGTTTTGAAACCTCTTTCTGTAATAACTCTTGAAACTTATCAGCAACTTTTTCATTTACTAAAACCCTTTGGACTGATATACATACCTGTCCTGCAACTGCAAAACCACCTAAAACAGATTTTTTAACGGCCATTTCTAAGTTTGCATCTTCATCAACGACAACAGCAGAATTTGAACCTAACTCCATAACTAACTTTTTTAAACCAGCCTGTTTTGAAATAATCTCTCCAACTTTTAAACTTCCCGTAAAGGATACAACTCTAATATCTGGATGTGTTGTCATCGCCTTTCCAACATCAGCAAAACCATGTATAACTGAAACTGCCTCTTTAGGAACTCCTGCCTCTAAAAAGATTTCACATAGGATGGTGGGAGATAGAGGAGTTCTCTCACTTGGTTTTAGAATGAAAGGACAACCTGCCGCTATAGAAGGGGCTATTTTATGTGCAGTTAAATTAACTGGAAAGTTGAATGGAGTTATTGCAGAAACTATTCCAGCAGGTTCTCTAAAGTAAAATCCCCTTTTACCAACGCCATTGGGAGCGGCGTCCAGTTGTATATACTCACCACCTATCCTTTTGGCTTCCTCAGCGGCAAATGTTATAGTTGTGATTGCTCTCTCAACTTCTGTTCTAGCTTCCCTTATAGTCTTTCCAACCTCTAAAACTATTATCTTTGCAACTTCCTCTTTTCTCTTTTCTAAAATTTCAGCAACCTTCATTAAAATCTTGTATTTCTGATAAGCGGTTAACTTCTTTAACTTTTCTAAACCTACTTTAGCTTTCTCAATAGCCTTCTCTACATCTTCAGGACTTCCTTTTACTGCCTCTCCAATCTTTTCCTGTGTGTATGGATAGATAACATCTATTACTTCATCTTTATAAACAGGTTCACCACCTATGATTATCGGTTTTTTGATTAACTCCACAATTCAGAACCTCTGTGATTTTTTAATTAATCTCTATCTTAAACATATTGTTAAACTCTTTCAATGGGTCTGGAGAAATCATTATTAATGATAATATTTTCATAAGAGATGTGTCTGTATTTCCTTTCTTTACTATTGTAAAAGATATTTTCTTTCTTTTACCTTCTATAAGGTCTCTAAAAGCTATAAAGAATTTTCTTGTATCTTCTGAAAGATTTTTTTCTTTAAGTGATTTATTTATATCAGCTATCATCTCCTCTTTTAGTTCATCTACACTCATATTTCTATTTTTAGCATCTTCCTCAAGTATCTTATCTAAAACTCCTCTATTTTCAAACTCAAAATGTAATCTCTCTATAGAGATATTTCCTAATGCCATAATAAAGTCTAAATTTTCATTTAAGTTTTCATTTCCCTTTAATTTATTTTTCTTAGCGACCTCATTTAAAATTTTTATAGTATCTCTGTCTATATTTCCAAGTAGAATGTTTATGTTATATATACCTTCATTTTTTTCTGAAATATCTATATCTAAATTCATCTGCTTTTTTTCTAAATCTAAGTTATATAGAATATCTATATCTCCTTCAGTCAACCCATTTTCATCTTTTGTTTTTACTCCTTCAGCTCTCATTCTCAAAGATAAAGGCACTTTTAACTCTTTATCTTCCTTAAATTTTGAAAATTCTACTCTTCTTATAACGAAAGAACCATCTTTTGCTTTTATATTAGTTATCTCAACAGACCTAGAGAAAGGATTACAATCTATCTTTTCAAAATCAGCAATTTCTTTTAAAGCTTCTATATCTTCTCTATACTTTTCTTTTATATCTTCTACACATGCCTTTTTAACAAATAGATAGCCACCACCGACAAGAACTATTGAAAAAATGACAGCGATAATGGAAATTAGAGTTTTATTTTCCTTGAAATTCATAACTAAAACCTCCCAAATTTTTATTAAAATTTAAATTTGCCTTATAATATTTGCAAGCTACTTTATATTTTTCCCTCTATCTTTTATTTTTCTGAGTATTTGAATTAGAATATTTAATTATTAAAAAACTACATTGAGGTTGAAATGGATAAAGTAGCAGTTTTTATGGGAAGTAAGTCAGACTTAGAGATAATGGAGGGATGTTTTGAAACATTAAAGAAATTCGGTGTAGATTTTGATGTTTTTATACTGTCTGCTCACAGAACACCTGACGAAGTTGCTGAAATCTGTAAAGATGCAGAAGAGAAATATGGAGTTATTATTACAGCGGCTGGTTATGCGGCACATTTAGCAGGAACTATAGCGGGGAAGGTTACTATTCCTGTGATAGGTATTCCAATAGATAACTCTCCTTTAAATGGAATGGATGCATTACTATCTACAGTTATGATGCCTCCTGGTGTTCCAGTGGCAACTACAACAGTTGGGAAGGCTGGAGCTGTTAACGGGGCTGTTTTAGCAGTCCAAATACTATCATTAACTAAACCTGAACTTAGAGAAAAATTAAGAGAATACAAAAAAGAAATGAAGGAGAGGGTTTTAAAGGCAAATGAAGAAGTTAAAGCTCTATTCTAAATATTTATTAATATTTCTTTTCTCTTTTATCTTTTTCTCAAGTTGTAAGAAGGATAGTTCTTTAGAGGGAAAAGTAGAGGCAGATGTTATTAAAGTTATAGATGGGGATACTCTAGTTGTTAAAATTCCAAAGATAACTTTTAATGATAATCAGGCAACTTTAAAGGATTTAAGATTTAATGTTAGACTAATAGGTGTTGATACTCCGGAGAGTAAGGAAAATAGAAGGGCTAGACTACAAGCTAAAGAGAATAACACAACAGTTAGGATTATAGTTTATCTTGGTAGAAAGGCTAAGGAGTTTACAGAGGGACAGTTATTAATAGAGAAAAAAGGTAAAAGAAAAATTTATAAAAAGGTTTATTTAGAGTTTGATAAAGAGCCACAAGACCATTATGGAAGACTTCTAGCTTATGTTTGGCTTCCTGATGGTAGAATGTTAAATGAATTACTTGTCTGTGAGGGTTATGCGTTCCCTTTAACTGTTAAGCCAAACACCAAATATAAAGACAGATTTTTAAAGTGTTATCAGGATGCAGTAAAAGAACATAAAGGTTTATGGAATAAAGATTGAAAAGAAGGTAGCTAAATGGAAGAAAAGAAAGAGGAAACGAAGAAAGGAAAGGAAAATATTTCCAAAAAAGATATTATCAATACGGCAAAATCCATTGCTGTTATAATCTTCATTATCCTGTTTATAAGGGCTTTTTTAGCCCAAGCCTTTAATATTCCATCTGGTTCAATGAAACCCACACTACTTATAGGTGATTTTATCCTTGTTAATAAACTTGTGTATGGTGAGTGGTCTTTAGACTTAATCTTTACAAAATTTGGCTCATATAAAAATAGAATTACTAAGCCAGATAGAGGAGATGTTATTGTATTTAAATATCCAGAAAACCCGAAAATAGACTTTATAAAGAGAGTAATAGCTTTACCGGGAGATACAGTTGAGGTTAAAAACGACATTGTTTATATAAATGGAAAACCTTTAAAGCGAGAGTATATAGGGAAATTTCATGAGAAAAATTCCTATACGTCTATGTATTACGAGTATATACCAAGGAAAGATGGAACAATCCATAGATATAAAGTGATAGAGATAGTTGATGGTGAGGGAAAAGATTTTGGACCAATAAAAGTTCCCGATGGATACTACTTTGTGTTGGGAGACAACAGAGATAACAGTAGAGACAGTAGATTTTGGGGATTTGTGCCAGATAACTATATTATAGGTCAAGCTTTTGTAATATATTTCTCAATAGATACATCAAAGTTTTTAGGTATAAGACTTAATAGAATAGGTAAACTTATAGACTAAAAATGAAACAGTTTAATTTTTATTTAAAAATTAGTTATTTAGGGACTAACTATTTTGGATGGCAAAAACAACCTAATAAACCAACTATACAACAGTTTTTAGAGGATAAGTTAAGTATCCTATTTAAGGAAAATATAAAAGTAATAGGTTCTGGTAGAACAGACGCAAAGGTTCACGCATTAGGACAGGTTGCAAATTTTAAAGTAAGTAGATATAGAAGCCCAGATGAGATTTACAGATATTTAAATGCAACCTTACCAAGAGATATATCAGTTTTATCTGTAAAAGAGGTTCCTTTAAACTTCCACGCTAGATTTAGTGCAAAAGGAAAAACCTATCTATATAAAATATACACTGAACCTGACCCTTTTTTAGTTGGTAGGGCTTGGTATATATCTAAAGATTTTTCAGTGGAAAAAATAGTTGATGCTCTACAACTTATAAAGGATGCTGAATGTAAAATAGCACTTTCTAAAGGAGATATTAACAAAAAAAGAAAAGTAGATATTAGAGATATAAAGTTAAAGTTTGATGGTAAGGTTTTAGATATAGAAATTACAGCATCACACTTCCTTAGATATATGGTAAGAAAAATTATAGGCCATTCTATTCAAGTGGGTTTTGGGAAATTGTCTCTAGAAAAACTTTCAGAAATTTTAAAGTCTAGAGACCCAACAAAAGCTATATTTATAGCTCCACCTGAGGGACTGTATTTAAAGGAAGTTTATTACAATCCTAAAGATTTAACGAAAAAATGAGTATGGATAAGTCAACAGCTCCTTTCAGTATAGTTTTAAAACTGGTTATTAATGGAGAAATAGACCCTTGGAATGTTGATATAGTGGAATTAGCAGATAAATATATAAATGAAATAAAAAAATTAGATATTCCAGATTTTAAAACTGCATCAAAAATTATAAGCACTGCCGTTTTACTTTTAAAAATGAAGGCTAATGCATTAGGTTTAGATACTGATAATAATAAAAAGAGAACAACTAAAAAGAGATTAATGGGAATAAAAAGATTTTATACCATTGAGGAAATCGCCCATATTTTAAAGGAATTTGCAACACCTCCAATACAGATTAGAGAGAACAAAAGAAAAAAGAGAAAAAATTATAAAAGAAAAACAAAGAGTAATAAATCTATAGAGCTACCACCTCTGTTCAAAGCCACTCTTGAAGAAGCTATAGAGTTTTTAAAGGAAGAGTTGGACAAGTTAGATAGTGTAATCAGTTTTAAAGAGTTAGAGTATCCTGATAAAATTCAGAGCTTCGTTGCACTTCTCTTTTTAAACTATGAAAAAGTTATTAATCTATATCAAGAAAAACCCTTCGGTGAAATCATAATAGAAAAAAATAGAACTGTTTAGTTAAAAAATTTTTCAACAGTCCAATCAAATATCAATTATAATTTTATTCTGTTATAAACAAATTAACTGGAGAGAAAAATGGCTAAAGACGGATATAATGTAGCAATTCTTGGGGCAACAGGGGCAGTAGGTCAGACAATGATAAAAGTTTTAGAGGAAAGAAACTTTCCTATAAATGAACTAAAACTGTTAGCCTCTCCAAGGTCGGCTGGTAAAGAGTTAGAGTATATGGGATTAAAATATAAAGTTGAGCCAGTTTCAGAAGAAGCTTTTGAAGGTGTAGATATAGCTCTATTCTCCGCAGGTGGTAGCAGAAGTAAAGAGTGGGCTCCTAAAGCTGTGGAAAAGGGAGCAATAGTAATAGATAACTCCTCTGCTTTCAGAATGGATGATGATGTTCCATTGGTTGTTCCTGAAGTTAATCCTGAAGATGTTAAATGGCATAAAGGAATAATTGCAAATCCAAACTGTTCTACTATCCAAATGGTAGTTGCTATAAATCCTATACATAAAGCTAAAACTATAAAGAGAGTTTTTGTTGCAACCTATCAAGCTGTTTCTGGTGCAGGAGCTAAAGCTATAGAGGATTTAAAAAATGAAACGAAGGCTTTCTTTGAAGATAAATATTACTATCCTGAAGCTTTACCATATCATATAGCTTTTAATGTAATACCACATATAGACGTTTTCTTTGACAATGGATACACAAAAGAAGAAATGAAAATGGTTAATGAAACAAGAAAAATTATGCATGCACCTGATATAAAAGTTTCTCCAACTTGTGTAAGGGTTCCTGTATTCACAGGTCATAGTGAAGCTATTACAGTTGAAACAGAAGAACCTATCACACCTGAAGAGGCAAGGGAAATACTTAAAAATGCTCCCGGAGTTATAGTTGAAGATGACCCTAAAAACAACGTATATCCAATGCCTATAGATATTGCTGGAAAGGATGAAGTCTTTGTAGGAAGGATTAGAAAAGATTTTGCCTTTGATAATGGATTGTCTATGTGGGTTGTTGCCGATAATTTAAGGAAAGGTGCAGCAACAAATGCAGTTCAGATAGCAGAACTGTTAGTTGAGTATAAATTAGTGTAGTTTTTAATAGATATAAAAATCTCCGACTATCTTTTTCCCATCTTTTTCCCTTTAAAAATATATCAGTTAAATATATCAGTTAATATTTCTATCTATTCTATTTAACTCAAATTATAATAAATTGTATGTAAGTTGGGATATTCTAACTTAAAGAGGAGTATCAACTATGAATATGAAGGAAATCAAGGAGATTGCTAGAAAATACTCATTAGAGAAAATAGAATCCTGTATAAACGAAATTTTAGAAGATGGTAAAACTAGCTGTGAAGTGTCAGGAGATACTTTAGAAATCATAAATACTTTAGCTAAAGCCCAGTATGTTAAGGAACTTATGGAGAAAAAGGGTATGTCCGAAATAGAGGCAATAAGGGAGCTTGCCAGAAGAATTAGGCAAATACAGGGATTAGAAAAGTAAAAGGCTATTTGAAATTTTGGATTTTAGATTATAACTTTCAAATAGTTTTTTAAAAGGGGGGAAGTTATATTGGGTAAATCTTTTCATTCTATCTCTGCTAAAGAGACTATTCAGGAGTTAGACAGTTCAAACTATGGTCTGTTTGAAAATGAAGCTCAAAGAAGATTAAAAAGTATAGGATTAAATAAAACAGAGAAACTTTCAAAAAGTTTTTTTACATTAATTATTCAAGAGTTTAGTAAACCTTTCATTTTTTTAATTATTATTTCATTAGCTTTTCTCATTTATCTAAATAAAAATATAGAAGCCTCTATCGTTGCATTTTTAGGGCTGTTCTATGTTTTGTTTAATTTTTTATTTGAGTTTTACGGAAATAAACCCCTAAGCTCATTTGAAAACCTAATTGATATATATATTACTGTCATTAGGGACGGAAAGGAGAAAAGAATACCTATAACAGAGTTAACTGTCGGTGATGTTGTTGTTCTAAAGAAAGGTGATTATATCCCTGCCGATATAAGACTTATAGAAACAGATAATCTTTTAGTTGATGAAAGATTAATTACAGGAGAGACAGTTCCAGTCAAAAAAAAGGCAGATGTTGTATTAGATGAAAACACAAAGGTTGAAGATAGGGAAAATATTCTTTTTAAGGGCAGTTATGTTTATGATGGTTGTGGTAAGGGAATAGTTTTTGCAGTTGGTAAAAACACTTACATAGATAAAAATCAAGTTTTATTAAAAAATTTAAAAAGGAAAAGTGGATTAAAGAAAGGTTTAATTTTCTTTGTTATTGTGTGGACATTAATCAGTATTGGATTGATAGGTGGTTATATAGCTTACGATTATCTTTTAACAGGAAAATTAAATCCACTCCATCTAGCAGAGTTATCTATAAGCACATTAATCTCTATTTTAGCTGAAGGTATATTTTTAGTATCTACAATACTAATATTAAGAGGCATACTCTCTCTAATTAAAGGACAGATTTATATAAAGGATTTAATTGTAAGTGAAAATATTCCTAAAGTTGAGTATCTAGTTATTGATAAAGAGGGAGTTCTAGTAGATAACAGGTATCAAGTGAAGGATTATAAAGGAGAAAATCTTTACCTCTTAATGTTATCATCTGCCCTTTGTAATAATGCAACAGATGTGGAAGGTAACTCTATAGATTTGTCCGTAGTTAACTGGTTAACACAGAAAAAATTTAATTGGAAACTTGCCAGAAACCAGTATAAAAAAGTTAAGGAGTTTAAAGATGATAAACTAGGAATAGAAATATCAGTTCATAATTTAAAAGATAGATATTTTATCTTTGCTAAAGGTTCTATAGATGGCATCTGGTTCCTATCAAAAAACAAAGATGAAAAATTTTTAAACTGGTATGAGGAGTTAAGCTCTAAAGGTTTAAAGGTTGTTGCCTATGGTTTCTCTGAGATGGAAGAAGAACCTCAGAGTATAAAAGATATTAGATTAAGATTTTTGGGCTTTATCGGTTTAGAAATGAAAATTAAGGAAGATGTGATAGATAAAATACTTGAGTTAAGACAGTCAGGTAGAAGAATTATTCTCATTACAGAGGATAAACTGGAAGAGGCTTTAAATTTTGCCAAGGAAGTTGGACTGTATAATAACGGAGATATATCTTTAACACACTCTAAAATATTAAATTATGAAGATAAAGATTTATACAATCTTTTAGAGAGATGTTCAGTTGTTGCCGAAGTTGTTCCAGAGGATAAGAAGAGAATTGTTAAACTCTTAAAATGGAAAGGAAAAACTGTTTTAGCTACAGGAAGATATATAGATGATGTTAACACATTGAATATGGCTGATGTAAGTATAGTTGATAAAAACTCCTTTGAAGCTTTAAAAAAAGTTTCCTCAATAATAACGGAAGATTTAAGTTTATCTAAAATTATAGAAACTTTAAAAATGGCAGGGGAGCTTAGAAAGAAAGTTAAAAATTCTCTAACTTATATAATCTCTACATCTCTTCTGTCAACTGCTCTAATTGGAACTTTATACTTGTTAAAAGGAATTTTGTTATTTAAAATTTTACAGATTTTATGGTTAAAACTGTTTACTGTTATAACTCTAACTAAAGGAATTCCATTTAGCAAGTTTGAAAACAGATATTTAGATATTCCAAAAAAAAGATTTATATTCAATTTCTCCCATATTTTAGATATTTTAAACACCTCATTTTTTGCACTAGGATTAAACTTAGCTTTAGCTATATACGTTTATATATTTATTTCAGAGGATAAAATTTATTCTGTCCTATTCTTATCACTAGCCTTAACTAATATAGTTTTAGCTTTCCAGTATGCTAATAATATTCCTTTCTTTAGAAATCCTGTTAAGTATATTCTTAATAATCTTCTTATAAATCTACTTATCTTTATCTCAATTGGAGCATTAATTTTTGCATTTTACTTTATACCTAATATCTTACAAATTGAAAGATTAAGCCAAAAACTGATAATCTATTCAACAATCCCAGCATTATTAACTTTTATGGTTGTGGAAATATCTAAATGGATAGATATGATTAATTTTTCTATAAAATTGAAAAAAAGAAAGAAAAACTTAGGTTCTAGTTAGTATCATGGAGGATAGAGATTACAAATTTATGAAACTGGCTTTAGATTTAGCAAAAGAGAGGAAGGGTTTAACCCATCCAAATCCAACTGTGGGGGCTGTAATAGAGAAAAATGGAGAGATTTTAGGGGTAGGAGTTCATAAAAAGGCAGGTTGTCCCCACGCAGAAAGGGAAGCAATAAAAGATGCTTTAAAGAGGGGAAAAGATATATCAGGCTCTACAATTTATGTTACTCTTGAACCTTGTTGTCATTATGGTAGAACCCCACCATGCACAGATGCAATTATTGATAACAGAATAAAGAGAGTTGTTGTTGCTACACTTGACCCTAATCCTCTTGTAGCTGGTAAAGGCATAAATATACTTAAGGAAAAAGGTATAGAGGTTAAAGTAGGAGTTTTAGAGAGAGAGGCAAAAAAATTAAATGAAGATTTCTTTGTATATATAAAAGAAAAAAGACCATTTATAAATCTAAAATCCGCTGAAACTTTAGATGGAAAAATTGCAACAAGAACAGGTCATTCTAAATGGATAACAGGTGGTGAAGCCAGAAAGTATGCACATATATTAAGGAAATATGCCTCTGCAGTTATGATAGGAGTTAATACTGCAATAAAGGATAATCCAGAGCTTACAGTTAGATATATAGAGACTGAAAAACAGCCTTTAAGAGTTTTAATTGATAAATATTTACTTACACCACTTAATTATAAAATCTTTAATGATAAAGCGAAAACTATAGTTTTTACATCTGAAAAGGCAAATAAAGAAAAATTAAATCTGTTAGACAAGAAAAAAAACATAAAAGTAGTTATACTTCATTTGGAAAAGAATAA
>QNZC01000062.1 GCA_003978565.1 Persephonella sp.
AAAGGGAAAAATATTAAAACAATTCTATCCTTTATGAGAGATAAAGATTTTCAAAAGATTTTAAAGATTGCCAAAAACTTCAGTGAAGAGGTTGTATTTGTTGAAATGTCTTTTGATAGGGGAATGAAAACTGATGAGTTAAAAAAGCAATATCCAGATTTGAAATTTTTAAAGGATATTAATGAGATTAAAGAATTTATTCAAAATGAAAATGATAAAAACACAATCTTTCTTATAACAGGCTCATTATACTTTATAGGAGAAATTTTAGCTAAAGAAGGAATTGTATAGTATATATAAAGAACCCATTAATAAAAGTATTAAAAATATTCGCCATATTATTTTAAATGCAACACCAAAAATTTTAAGTATTATAGATAAAAGTATAAGAAATAGAATAATTACAACAATATCGCCTATTTCCCCAATCATTAAATTTGCTAAAGGTTCAGGCAAATGCTCTGCTATAAAATATTTTATATATATAAAAGTTTTCTCTATAAATGAAAGCTTTTCATCTGTTTTCTCTTCAATCTCCCTTAACTTTTCAATATCCAACTGGGCATATAAGACCTGTCTCCCCATCCCCATACTCCTTTGGGGGCACACCGCAGGAGGTAGCCCCGTTAAAAATTAGCCTAATTATAAATATATTGTGTAAAATTTATTTATACAGTTTCCAGTTTAATCTTTTCTATATTTGTTTCAAGGTTAATATTTACTGGGACTACCCCTCTTTCTGCTACCTTTTCATCAACTCTCTTAGGCTTGAGAACTTTTAAAATATATTCCATAGCCTTAAATGTTTTTTCTTTACCTCCGCAGGTGTAAACATCTATAGCCGCATAGCCATGTTCTGGCCAAGTGTGGATTGATATGTGAGATTCTTCAAGGAGAATTATCCCTGTTGCTCCGTGAGGATAAAACTGATGAAAATGAGATGATAATTTACTTAGATTTGCATACTTTACAGCGTTTTCTAAAAGCTCCTTAACATCTTCA
Organism: Persephonella sp.; assembly: GCA_003978565.1. GTDB lineage: Bacteria > Aquificota > Aquificia > Aquificales > Hydrogenothermaceae > QNZC01. The sequence continues at coordinate 1,003 of QNZC01000062.1, forward strand.
ACATTATCAATTTTGTCAAAATCAACTCCGTAAAGGTCCGCTAAGATATGCAGTCCGAGGGTTTTTTCCATTTTCTATCCTCCTTAAAAATTTTTATTTTTAAGCCTATAATTTTCCTAGGGCTACTGCCCTCCATAACAGATTAACCTCCGAATACTTTAAAGGTTTTTTAAACATAGCAAATAATTATTATATCATATAAATTTTTTATAAAAAAATGATAATTTTCAAGGGTGTAAGTTCACTTTTCTAATTTTTACCTGCAACTTAAATTTTCTACTTTGATTTTATTGCAAGATTGTAATATTATTTAATAATAATTAACTAAATTTTAGAAGGTGAAATAATGAGTGAAGAGATAAAAAATAATGAAGAAAATAAAACTGAAGAGTTTAAAGCTGGATTTGTGGCATTAGCGGGAAAACCAAATGTTGGAAAATCAACTATTTTAAATAATATTCTAGGGACAAAACTATCTATAGTAAGTCCAAAACCCCAAACTACCAGAATGAGGATTTTAGGTGTCAAACATGATGACGATGCTCAAATAATATTTTTAGACACTCCCGGTGTCCAAAAGGGAAAAGATTTGTTAACCCAGTCTGTTATGGAAAGTGCAGTTGGAAGTCTAAATGAAGCTGATGTTATAGCATTTATAATAGATGATAGGGGATGGACTAAAGAGGATGAAGAGATTTTAGAAAATTATGTTAAACCTTTAAATAAACCTACTATACTGGTAATAAATAAAGTTGATAAAATCAAGGATAAAAGGCAATTACTACCACTTATAGATAAGGTTTCAAAAAAATACAACTTTGTTGAGATTATTCCAATGTCTGCCACCAAGGGAGATAATCTATTTGATTTTGTAGATACATTAAAAAAATATTTACCTGTTTCACCACCTCTCTATCCAAAGGAACAGATAACAGACTTACCTTTAAAGTTTTATATAGCTGAAATTATAAGGGAGAAGGTTTTTCATAATACATCTAAAGAAATTCCTTACTCTGTTGCAGTTGAGGTTGAGAGTATAGAGGAAGGAAAGTTTAATAAAAATCTACTTATTATTAGAGCTATCATATATGTGGAGAGGGAAAATCATAAGAAGATTGTAATAGGTAAGAAGGGGCAGATGTTAAAGAAAATAGGTAAACAGGCAAGGGAAGAGTTAGAGCATTTACTAGGTAAAAAGGTTCATTTAGAGTTATGGGTTAAAGTGAAACCTAGATGGAAGGAAGATTTAAGACTTTTAAGGGATTTAGGCTATCAAAATTTAAGTTAAAAATTTTTAATTATTTGACTTTTTCCTTTTCTCCTATAGATTTTTATTTTTTATATTGTCGTTATAAGAAAAATCTTCTTTTTTTATCCTATATTTCTTTATAGCTTTATCAAGAGTTTTTTATAGGGTGTTTAAAAAATCTGAAAATAAAAAATAACAAATATTTAAAAGTGTGTAAAATTTTAAAGAAAAATAAATTTACCGCTGTAAATTAGCTTAAATTCGTTAGATTTCTATTTAATTTTTAAACACACTATTGCATGTTTTGATATATTTCAAAATAAATTACCATTATCCTAAAAATTTTACTTTTGCTATTATATCTTTTTTAAACACACATCTTTTATAAGAATTGGATAATTTTCTAAATAGTTGTATAACTCATTTATATCTGTATCGTTTTTAACAAAGTAAATTCTTCCACCTTTTCTATTTCCCTTTTCCTTTAAAGGAAAAATTCTTATATACTCCTCTTTAGTTGCAATATAACCTGTGATATAGTCCCTATCATCTGAAACACAGTATTCAGCCAAAATATTTTCGTTATAAAGGTTTTTTGTTGACAATGCCAAAGCGTCTAATGTTCTCTCTGTAAATCCTAAATCCAGTAGCCTTTTTAAAATATCTTCCCTATAGATAAAATCCACAGTTGTTGTCCTTACTCCCCTATACCTATCTAACTCTAACCTTTCCCCTCTCTGATTAACAATCATTGCACCTCTCATATTTTCTCCATTAGGGGAAGCTCCAGAATGGATAAGAGCAATTAGATAACTTAATCTTTCTTTTTTAATACCTGTTATCTCTGATAAATAATCAATTGCGAAACTATTTGCCTCTCTAAAATTACTAAACTTTAATTCTTTTATACATAAACTTTTCTTTAAGATAATTGGTTTTCTATCTAATTTTTCAATTTTTATAGATATGAAGTCTGCATTTTCCCTATTAACTTTCTTTAAAATATTTAAAACTGTTTTTTCTAGCTCTTTAATGCTGACTATTCTTTCAGCACCAGAAATATGTATATCCTCTCTTGAGGAACGGGCTTTTATTGAGAATAACTCCATCCCTTTAATGTTCTAATTTAGTTATGCTTTTTTCCTTCCTTACGATTAAATAATAAACAATTCCCAATGCTAATAGTATTCCTCCATAGGATAATAAAACTTTACTATCTTTAGGTGATAGAGAAACAATCAGTATCTTTCTTATAATAGCGGCAAGGGCTACACTTATAAATGCAGTAATAGGAAAGCTTCCACCTTGTAAATGTTTTATTTCCTCTCCCATAAGTTCAGCTACTGCCCACAGAATTAATAGACTACCTAAAGTTTTTAATATCCCTTCCTCTATAGAAACACTTCCATTTATCTGTTCAAATGTTTCTATTATCATAGCCTCAATTCCTAAAGTAATTTTTTAAAAATTCTATATACTCATAGGCTGTTAAATCTATTTTAATCGGAGTAATTGATATATATCCATCCTTTACAGCAGTGTAGTCTGAATTTTCATCACATTGAGCAGACAAATTTTCCCTTCCACCTATCCAGTAGTATAGATAACCTGATGGAGATATATACTCTCTAACTTCCTCCTCATAAGCCCCTCTTCCCTGTTTAGTTATCTTTATTCCCTTTATTTTGTCTTTAGGAACTGTTGGTATAGTGATATTTAAAAATGTTTTTTCTGGTAAACCTTTTTCTATTACAGTTTCTATAAGGGGCATACAGATTTTTGCAATCTCTTTAAAATATCTTACTCTTGAAGAAGATGGAGATATTGCTATGGAAGGGAAACCTAACATAGTTCCCTCTCTAGCTCCTCCAACTGTTCCTGAGTAGAATATATCGTTTCCTAAATTTGGTCCTGTATTTATTCCAGAAACTAAAAGGTTTGGTTTTTTTTCTTTCAAAACTGCAAAGTATCCAAGATGGACACAGTCGGCAGGTGTTCCATCCTCTATATAGTAAAAATCTTCTTCTAATTTAACTATCCTTAAGGGTCTAGTAAATGTTAATGAATGGCTTGAACCTGACATATTTCTATCTGGAGCTACAGTTATAACTTTATAACCTTTTTCTTTTAACTCCTCTCTAATTGCCAAAAGTCCCTCTGACCTATAACCATCATCATTTACAAGTAAAATAGTTTTTTCTGACATTATAAAATCCAACTTTTTTTTAGATTTAGACTTTAATTATAGCACCAAACTTTTATCTTTAATTAAAGAAACTACAATGTAGTTGTTGAATTAGTTGTTTGAGATAAACAGTTTTAAATTAATCTATTAGCAATAAAAAATTTCCTTAAAATTTATGTTATAATATAAAAATTATACTTTTTAAAAGTTCCTTTAGTTTTCTTAAAAAATTCCAAGGAAGGCTAAAGGAATTTTTAAATTTTTTATAATTTTTGGAGGTAAATTTTACAATGGCTAAAGTTGAAAAAAACAAAGTCGTTAAGTTTCATTACACACTTAAGGATAAGGAAACAGGAGAAATTCTAGATAGTAGTCAACACTATGGAGAACCTTTATCTGTTTTAATAGGTGCAAACAATATAATCCCCGGTCTAGAAAGACAGATGGAAGGAATGGAGGTTGGAGAAAAGAGAACTATAGAAGTGAAAGCTGAAGAGGCTTACGGAGCTAAAGATGAAAGCTTAATACAGAAAGCCCCTAGAGAGTATTTTCAAGGAATAGAACTCCAAAAAGGTATGCCTTTACAAGCTCAAACACCAGATGGACAGATTATAAATTTAACTGTTGTAGATTTTGACGATAACGAGGTTACAGTTGATATGAACCATCCTTTAGCAGGAAAAGATTTAGTTTTTGATGTTGAAATTGTTGATGTTAGAGATGCTACACTTGAAGAACTAGCACATGGTCATGCTCACTAATTAATCTATAAACTCCCTCTTGGGAGTTCCTCTATATTTAAATTTTTCAAGTGCTTAATTTCTCTTAATCTCTAATATCAATTTTCAATTTTGCAAAATTAAAAATTTAAAAGTCTTTGAAAGGTATATATAGAAGAATTTAGTTAATGGCATTAATTTTGCTTCTGATAAATCTGGATTGAAGATAAACTTAGAGGAGCAAAATATGATTTGTTTTTTCCAAAGAACTATAAAAAGAGAAGTTGAAATAAATGGAATAGGTTTACATACAGGGGAAAAAACTAAAATAAAATTAATTCCTGCTGTTGAGAATACTGGAATTGTTTTTATTAAAGATAAAGTAGAAATTCCCGCTAAAGTTGATTTTGCAAAAAAATTTGATTTTTCCACAAGTTTAGAAAAAGATGGAGAAGTTATAAATACTATAGAACATCTCTTATCTGCTCTATACTTTACAGGTATTGATAATATCTATATAGAGATAGAAGGAAGTGAAATTCCAATTTTAGACGGTAGTTCACATCAATTTATTGAGTATATAAAAAAGGCTGGAATACGAGGTTTAAAGGAAGAAAAGATTTATGCAGTTTTAGATAGAGAAATTACAGTTAAAGATGGAGACAAGTATATATCTGGAAAACCCTCTGAAGAGGTAATCTTCACATATCACGCAGTTTATCAAAATAAAATAATTGGTGATAGAAAGTTTAGTTATATTCCAACTGAAAGGGAAAGTTTTAATACAGTGTCAAGGGCAAGAACATACTGTTTTATAGAGGAGGTTGAATATTTAAAAAAGTTAGGATTAGCAAAAGGTGGCTCTTTAGAGAATGCAGTTGTTTTTGATGGAGACAAGGTTTTAAATCCGGAAGGTTTAAGATATGAGGATGAACCTGTTAGACATAAATTATTAGATTTGATAGGAGATTTATATCTTTTAGGTTTTCCTTTATGGGCTGAAGTTTATTCATACAAAGGTGGTCATAGATTAAATGCTGAATTTGTAAGAAAGCTAAAAGAAGAAAAAGCATTTGATTTATACTATGCCTCTGAGATTTTAGATAAAAATAAACTTTCTGAAAATTTAATGGTTAGATAGAAATATCTATATTTTAAAAATTCCCTTTTCTAACATCTCTTTTAACTTTCTTTTTAATATTTTACCTGTTGCATTTTTAGGAAAATCTTCCACTATGAAAATATGTTTTGGAATTTTATAATCTGCAATTTTTCCCTTTAAAAATCTCTTTATTTCCTTTTCTCCAAAATCTTTAATACCTTCAACAAGCTTTACAAATGCTACAGGTATCTCTCCATAGTTTTTATCCTTTTTTCCGATAACTGCTGAAATCTCTATATTTGGATGTTCATTTAATAACTCCTCTATATCCCTTGGATATATATTTATACCCTTTGAAATAATTAAATCCTTCTTTCTGTCAACTATATACAGATACCCTTCCTCATCAAACTTTCCTAAATCTCCTGTAAATAACCAACCATCTTTTATAACCCTATCTGTTTCTTTTTTATTTTTGTAATAACCTTTCATAACACAATTACCTTTTACAATAATCTCCCCTATTTCTCCGACAGGTAGCTCATTAAAATTATCATCAACAATTTTTACAGTATAGTCAGGCAAAGGCTTTCCTACAGACATAGGTTTGGGTCTTTCAGGTGGATTTATTGACACTACAGGAGAGCATTCTGTAAGCCCATACCCTTCAATTAAAGGAGTTTTAGGAAACTGTTTTCTCATCCTGTTAAATGTCTCAACTGGTAGAGGTGAACCGCCACTAACAAAAAATCTGATATTGTGGAAAAACTTAAAATACCAGGGTAGTTTAGCTTTAGAAAGAGCGTTGTAAACCTCTGGGACACCTAAAAATATACTTACTCTTTTTAAAAGTGTCTGCTTTAAAACATTTGAAAATGGAAAGACAGACCTTATTATCACAAAGGAAGCTCCAAGGTATATAGGTAATAGTATAGATGCTGTTAATGTAAATGTATGAAACATCGGCAGATAGACGATAAATCTGTCTTTATCTGAAACTTTTCCGAGAAATGCTATATTCTCAACATTAGATATTAAATTTCTGTAGGATAACATTACAGCTTTAGGAGTTCCTGTTGTTCCTGATGTATAAAGAAGAACAGCTGTATCATCAATGGAAATATTTTCTTCAAAATCTAAAAATTCTTTAAATTTTAAACCTTCCTTTAAAGAGTGTTTGCTATCTATATCTTTCCAGATTATATACTGAAGAAAAGGTTTTTCTTGTATACTCTCTAATTTTTTTTTGAATTCCCTTTCTGTAATTAAGGCTTTAGCTTCACTGTGATTTAATATATGCTCTATTTCCTCTGATTTTAAAAATGTATTAATAGGAACTGGAATAGCCCCTATCTTTTGGATTGCAAATAGAGATATAACAAAATCTGGTGAATTTTTTAATAAAATGGCAACTTTATCACCTTTTCCTATTCCTAAATTTATGAGATAACCTCCTAAACTATCTGTATAATCTTTTAACTGTTTATAAGTTAGATTTCCCTCTTCTGAGAATATCACTTTTTTGTTTTTAAACTTAACTGCATTTTCTTTTATTACAGAGTAAAAATTTTTGTGTAAAAATTTAGCTAAACTCATAATACTTCCTCACCGAAGTTGTCCTCCCTTTCTACTCCAATACTCTTTAGTTTAACTTTAGTTATCTCATTGGTATTTTTATCTGATATAAACTTAATATGAATATAATTTCCTGTAATGCCAACCTTATATTTGTCTCTCTTGGATATTACTAAAACTTCCAACTCTTTATTTAAAAATCTCCTTCTAAAGTTTAGATTTTTTTCTTCAGATAACTTAATTAATATATTTGTTCTTCTCTTTTTCTCTTGAGGGAATACAGTATCTCCAAACTTTTCTGCAGATGTTCCCTTCCTTTCTGAATAAGTAAATATATGCATATAGGCAAATGGAATTTTCTTTAAATTGTTATAACTTTCCTCAAAATCCTCTTCTGTTTCTGTTGGAAATCCTGTAATAACATCTGTTCCTATAGCCGTTTCTTTCCTTTTCTCAACAATTTTAAAAACTTTTTCCATATACTCCTCAACTGTATAGTTTCTTTTCATATCCTTTAATACTTTGTTAGATGCAGACTGGATAGATAGATGAAAATGTGGAGCTATCTTTTCTTCAGATGTAATAAAATCTATCAGATTGTCGTCAAGCTCATTTATTCCCATTGAAGAAAGTCTAATTCTGTATAGACCTTCTATTTTTACTAACTCTTTTAATAAATCGTAAAGATAACCTTCCCTGCGGTCATATCCAAACTGTGAAAGCTGTGTTCCTGTTAAGACAATCTCTTTAAACCCTCTACTTACAAGTATCTTAACCTGTTCCTTTATATTATCTATCTTTCCGCTTCTAACTTTTCCTCTAGCAAAAGGAATGATACAGAAACTACAAAAACTGTTGCAACCTTCTTGAACCTTTAAAATCGGTCTTGCTCCTTCATAAAATGTTGAAATCTGAAAAGTTTTAAACTGGTTTAATCTAAATATATTTTCTATGTAAACCTTTTCTTTTTTTCTTTCGTTTATGTAGTTTTCTACTATTTCATAAACGTCTTCTTTGTGGGAGTTTCCTATTACTAAATCTATTTCTTCTATATCTGCCAACTTATCTGGACTTACCTGTGCATAACATCCTGTAGCAACAACAATAGAATTAGGGTTTCTTCTTTTCGCCTGTCTAAGAATTTTTCTAGATGTTCTATCTGCATCATTTGTAACAGTGCAGGTATTCACTATATAAACATCAGCTTTATCTTTAAAATCCGTTATATCAAAACCTTTTTTCTCAAACTTTTCTTCCAAACCGGAAGTTTCAAACTGGTTCATTCTACAACCTAAAGTGTAAAAGGCAACCTTCAGTTTTCTCATTTTCCCTTTTAATCCTTCTTTGAATTTTTTATAAAAAAATTAAACAATTTCAGAGCTAAATTTTATGTTTATGATTACTCTTTAAACAATTCTTGAATTAGGTCTAAAATATCTTCTACCGTTGATTTTCTAGGAATATAAAAATCTGTTATTCCCTGCTCCTTTAGAGTTTTCCCTGTAGTTTTTCCTATAGAAATAACATTAACTTCTTTAAGAAAATTCTGCCACTCATCTTTAAAAATGTCTTTAAAACCTAAAAACGTTGAAGGACTTGTAAATATAACAGCTTTTATTTTTTTATTCTCAAATAAAGATTTAACCCCATCTACATTCTCCGGTTTGTTAAACAGAGTTTCATAAACATACAGAGGTTTAACATTCGGTAGTGTTTTTTCCAATAAATCAATTCCTCTTTTAGCTTTAGGAAACAGAATTTTCTTGTTTTTGTAATAATCCCAATCATTTTTTAACAAACTTAAAACCCCTTCAGAACTATAGACTTCAGGAATTTTAATATTTGTAAAACCTAAATCTCTTAGCTTTTCAGCAGTTTTTTCTCCTACAGCTATAAACTCTCTATCTTTCAGTTTTTCTAATCTATCAGAAATCTTTTGAAAAAAGTATTTTATTCCCTTTTTACTTCCAAATATAAAAATGTCGTAGTTAGTTATATTTTTCGTATCAAAGTCTAAAGGGACAGTTTTTATTGTAGGAAATAGTATAGGTATAAAACCTAAATTCTCTAATCTGTTTGCTAAAACTTTACCATCTTCAAGCTCCCTAGTTATTAAAACTCTATAGGTATGTATATTTTTCATCGGGAAAAGTTTCCTCTTCAACTTCCTTTTGTTAATCTTTTATTTCATTTGAAATCTTTTCAATTTCATTTTTTAAATATGGAATATCCTCTTTTATTGTTAACCATATAATTTCTAAACTTCTAATAAAAGCTCTTCTTAAATCTTCATTTCTTTCAAATTCCAAGAAAGTTAAATTTCCACTTCTGTTAATTAGATAATTACACTCTTCTAAAATATCATTTATATAATCTTCGTAATATCTTTTCATAAAGGGATAGCCTCTTTTAATATTTGTTTTTTTATATAAGGTTTTAAAGATTTTTTAATTACTAAATCAACCTTTAAGCCAAGAAGTTTTGAAAGATAATTTTCCAATTTTATAAACTGAATAAGGGTTATAGGCTTTTCAAATTCTACAAGAATATCTATATCACTTTCAGGAGTTTGTTCTCCTCTAACATATGAACCAAATACAGAAAGATTTTTTATAAAATATCTTTCTCTTAATTCTTTTTTATGTTCTTTTAAAATCTTTTTTATTTCCTCTAATGTTTTCATTTTATTAACCTTTTAAGTTTCTTATTTATTAATTTACGCTAACTAAAAAATCTAACTTAAGTTTTTTATATCAACTATTATTAATTACAGATATGTATGTTTTTCATCTGGGAAAGTTTCCTCTTCAACTTCCTTTATAAATTGAGAGATAGCATCTTTAAATAGTTTCTTTCCTTCTAAATATCTTTTAACAAACTTTGGAGATTTATCAAAAAATCCCAATAAATCGTGAAAAACTAAAACCTGACCGTCCGTTTTGTTTCCTGCACCAATCCCAATAGTTGGAATTTCTAAAGAATTTGTTATATCTTCAGCTAAACTCTTTGGAATAGCTTCTAAAACTATAGAGAAAACTCCAGCATCCTGTAAAAGTTTTGCATCTCTCTTTAATTTTTCCTGTTTCTCCTTAGTCTTCCCTTGAACTTTATAACCTCCTAAAGCATGGACAGACTGTGGAGTTAAACCTAAATGTCCCATTACAGGGATACCAGATTTTACCAATTTTTCTACAGTTTCCAATATTTCCTCTCCACCTTCCAGTTTAACAGCATTAGCTCCTGTTTCTTGCATTATTCTTCCAGCATTTTTTAAAGCCTCTTCTTTGTTCACCTGGTATGTTAAAAATGGCATATCAACAACTATAAATGTATTTGGAGCTCCTCGCCTTACTGCTTTAGCATGATAGATAATTTCATCTAAACTTACCGGTAAAGTGCTGTCCTGTCCTTGAACAACCATTCCCAGACTGTCCCCAACTAAGATACAGTCTATACCTACCTCTTCACAGATTAAAGCTGACCAGTAATCATATGTAGAAATCATTGTTATCTTTTTATTTTCTCTCTTTACCTTTAAAAAATCTAAAATTGTTTTCATCTCTATTCCTAAAATTTAATTGATACTGAAAAGATTATAAAATAATTCTCTGTTTCTTTTTAGTGATAAATGATATTTATATTTTTGATATAAGACTGGATTGTAATTAAGATGGTTGAGGTTTGATTTGGAGATTTTTTTTAATGGCTGGGGAGGCAGGACTCGAACCTGCGACACCCGGTTCCAAAGACCGGTGTTCTGCCAACTGAACTACTCCCCAACACCGTATATTATTTTAACCTAGTTTTTATTAATTTCCAACCTTTAGATTTACAAATTAGCTCTAATTTTTCGTCAGCAGTTCCAAAGGCATAAACACTACTACCGCTTCCGCTAATATATCCCTTGTATCCCAAAAACTCTAAAGTATGTAAAACTTCCTTTATTATGGGATATTCCTCTTTAGCTATATCCCCTAACCTATTCTCTATGTAAGATAACCACTCTTCAAAATCACTATCCAGGTTAGATATTATAGGGATTTCATCTTTTTTTGTCAATAAATCTTCTCTAACCAGTTCATAAATTTTCTTAGTTGAAACTTGAATATTTGGATAGATAATAAAAATCTCTCTATTAAGTTTTTTGTCTAAAAATCTTAACTTATCTCCTATTCCTTCTCCTATGGCAAATCCACCTTTTAAAAAGAATGGGACATCTGCTCCTAATGTAGATGCTAAATTAAATAGCTCCTGCTCTGTTAAAGGGTTTCCTTCTAGCTCATTTACAGCCTTTAATACTACTGCAGAGTTTGAACTTCCTCCACCTAAACCAGCTCCCACGGGAATATTCTTTTCTATAAAGACCTCATAATTTGGTTCAATACCAGTCCATTCTTCAAATTTCTTTAATGTTTTAAAAACTATATTTTCTTCATCTTCAGGAACTAACGGAGAGGAGGTTGAAACTTTCAGTTTCACAGATTTTTTTATATAGATTTTATCTCCAAAATCTACAGTATGATATATCGTGAATATATTGTGATAACCGTCTGGTCTTTTTCCTAAAATCCATAAACCTAAATTTATTTTTGCCGGTGAGAATAAAACTTTCATCTTCCAATACCTCGTTTAAATTATCTCTACTCTCATTGATATATCTAACCACTTTGAAGAGTGTATAGTTGCCCCTGTAGATATAAAATCAACTCCAGTTAGAGCCACTTCTCTAATATTATCTAATGTAATATTTCCAGATGCTTCAAGTTTCACTTTACCATTTACCAACTTCACAGCCTCTTTCATGTCCTCTAAATTCATATTATCAAGCATAATAATATCAACATCACACTCTAAAGCTTCTTTCAACTCTTCTAAATTTGAGACCTCAACTTCTATTTTTACCATTGGTGAGACTTTTTTCTTTATCTGTTTAACAGCTTCACTTATAGAGCCTGCCAGTAATATGTGATTATCCTTTATCATCACCATATCGTATAGAGCAAATCTGTGATTTTCCCCTCCACCAACTTTTACCGCATACTTTTCAAAGTATCTAAATCCCGGTGTTGTTTTTCTGGTATCTAAAAGTTTCGTTTTTGTCCCTTCAAGTCTTTCAACATACTTTCTCGTTAATGTTGCAATTCCTGATAGCCTTTGAGTTATGTTTAATGCAGTTCTTTCACCTTTTAATAAAGCCTTTCCATTCCCCTCTATTTCCAGTAAAACATCTCCTTTTTTTACACTTGAGCCATCTTTTTTGTAAGTTATTACCTTTAGATTTTCATCTAAAATTTTAAATATAGAAATCGCGAAGTCTATTCCTGCTAAAACTCCATCATCTTTAGCTATAAAGTGTCCTCTTGCCTTCCTATCAACATCTAAACTGTCTGTAGTAATATCCTTTACTCCTATATCCTCTAATAAAAACTCTTTAAGTTTTTCTCATCTCAGAAATTTTCCTCTAACACTTTTTTTAATGCTTCTAAAAATATCTCATTTTCTTCAGGTTTTCCTATAGATACTCTTAAACAGTTTTCCATTTTAGGAATATGAGACATATTTCTAACTAAAACACCTTTTTCTATTAATTTTTTATGGACTAAATCACCGTTAGGAGTTTTTATAAGTATAAAGTTAGCATCTGAAGGATAAACTTTTATTCCATCAAAATTTTTTAGCTCATTTATCAGTTTTTCTCTCTCTTTCTTTAATATTTCAATCTGTTCTTTAATAACCGGTAAACCTTCCGTTAGAACCACTTTAGCTATAATCTGTGTTGGATATGTAATATTAAAAGGTAATCTTCCTTTATTTATTTCAGTTGCCACTTCCTCTTTAGCAATTAAAACCCCCAATCTTATACTTGCAAGTCCTATCTTTGACATAGTTCTTAAAATAACTAGATTATCTCTATTTAATGCTTCATCTAGAAAACTTTCTTTATCTGAAAAATCAATGTAAGCCTCATCAACTACAACAAAAACATTATTATCGGCAGTGTATTTTATTAATTCTCTATTAAAACTATTACCTGTTGGGTTATTAGGAGATGCATAGAATACCAAATCTGGTGATTTTTCTAAAGCTTTATCTATCTCATTTTTTTGTAAATCAAAATTTTCATCTAACTGAAATTCTACTTTTTCTCTACCTATTGTATCTGATGAAACTTGATACATCGGAAATGTAGGTATTGGATAGGCTACAGGATTTTTTATATTGCCTATAGTCATTATTAAAAGTTGTATTAATTCGTCCGAGCCATTCCCAAAAACTAGGTTGCTCTCTTTTACATTGTATAAATTTGCTAAAATTTCCCTTAACTCTGAAACGTTAGGGTCAGGGTATCTTTGAAATGGAATTTTTTTTATTTCTTCTGCTATTTTTTCCTTTAACTCCTCTGGTAAATCAAATGGATTTTCATTTGAAGACAGTTTAACTTTACATGGAGTAGTTTCAGTTTTATAACTTTTAAGTTTTTTTAATTTATCTAAAAACATAACATACCTCTCAATCTTATATTGTGTTTTTAATAAAACATTATAATTGAGACAATTGAAACTTTGCCTATAATTATTTAGTGAATTTTATTAAAAATGAGAAAACATTATGAGAATTTGTATAGTTGGGGCTGGAGTAGTAGGTAGTTATTTAGCTGAAAATCTCTCAAAAGAAGGATATGAGATAGCTATTGTTGACAAGGATAGAAGAAAAATAATTCCTATAGTGGAAAATTTTGATGTATTAGCTGTAGAGTGTGATATTTTAAAAGACAGATGTATCTACAAATTAAAGGATTTTGATTTATTTATAGTTGCAACAGACAGAGATGAGGTTAACATATCTATAGCCTTGCTACTTAGAGCTATTTTAAAAACTCCAAAGATAATAGTAAGAACAAAGAAAACTGTTTTATTTGATAGAGAGATAGCTTCCTTTTTAGATATAGAGATATTTGATACATATAATGAAGTAATTACAACTATAGATAATATTATTAAATATCCTTCAATATCATCTATATATGAGTTTGAGGATGGAAAGCTCATTTTATTTACATACAAAATAAAAAAGGATGATTTCTTAAATGGAAAAAAATTAATTGATTTGAGAGATGTAAGAAAAACTTTAAAATTTACAGTGGCTCTGGTGGAAAGAAATAACACTAAAATTATCCCTTCAGGCTCTACACAACTTTTAGAGGGAGACAATATATACATTTTATTAGAAAAGGACAACTTGCACCACTGGTTAGGAAAGTTCTCAATAAAGAGTGAAATTATTAGAAATATTTATATTCTAGGATACTCAAAGTTAGGTATCCATATAATAGAACATTTACATAATAAGTTTAATATAAAGGTTTTTGAGCCAGATTTAAAAAAGTGTGAAGAGTTAGCAACCAGATTTCCAAAGATACTTGTATTAAACACAAGTTTGACAGATAAGGAAACTTTAATTATGGAAGAAATAGGAAATGCAGATTTAGTTATAAGTCCAAGCCATAGGGAAGATAGTATATTGGCTTCAATTCTCTCTAAACAGTTAGGAGCTAAAAAGGTAATGGCAGTTATTGAAAATCCTGAATATGAAAGAATAATTTCAACTTTAGGAATAGATATTCCTATCGTATCTAGAAAGTTAATTGCAAAGAGGGTATATAGGGCAGTAAGACATAGAAGGATACTAGATAGTTTTGATTTAGGAGAAGAAATCAGTTTAAAGGAGATTTTCGTAGATAGAGAGTTAAGGGATAAAAAAGTTCATCAAATTTCAAAAGAAAACTTTATAATTTTAAGTTTAGAGAGAAATGGGCAGTTATATCTTGTGGATGGGAATACACAGTTAAGAGAGGGAGATATATTACTGGTGTTAGAGAGAAAATGATAAATTTAACTAAACTGAATTTAAGATTTTTGTTAGTGTTAAAACTACTGTTGTCTATCTTATTTTTTATAACTAGTTTAACTTTATCTATTCCTCTAATATACTCTATCTTTATTAAAGATGGTTTATTCCTTTACTACATTGAAACGATAGGATTTATCGGCATTTTATATTTATCAGTTTTTTTATTAACAAAATTTTTGAAAGTAGAGGATAAAAATTTTCCAAACAATAGGGAGGCTTTACTTGTTGCCGTATCTGTATGGTTTTTATTGCCATTGGTAATAGCTAATGTTTATGTATCAACTGGTTATATCAAATCTATAATTGATGGATACTTTGAGGCGGTTTCAGGTTTTACGACAACTGGAGCATCTATACTAACAGATATAGAGGTTCTGCCAAAAAGTTTACTCCTGCTTAGAAATTTAACAAATTGGATAGGTGGGCTTGGTTTTGCAATTTTTACAATATCATTTACATCTATATCACCGTTAGTTGGAAAATCATTAATAAAATTTGAGGCACCTAAGGTTATAGAGGAGAGTATAGAGATAAAAATAAAGAAGATAACAATAATAATTTTTACCGTTTATCTAGCATTAAGTATTTTAGAGACGATTTTACTACTTTTTACTGGATTAGATATATACAATGCCATAAACTATACATTTGCAACTGTAGCAACAGGCGGATTTGCTCCTAAAAATGAGAGTGTAGGAGCTTTTAACAGTTTTTCTGTAGAGCTAATTATTTCTGTATTTATGATTTTAGGAGCTATTAATTTACAATTATACTATATAGCCTATAGAGAAAAGAGTTTATTAAAAATTTTTAAAGATGAGGAAGTCAAGATTTATCTATTAATCATTGGTATCTCTATAGTGATTTCATCATTTATTCTGTTTAAAAATGGATACTATAGCTCTATATACGAAAGTATTAGATACTCTATTTTTCAGATTGTTTCAGCATCAACCACTACAGGTTTTTCATCTACAGATTATTCCAATTGGCATCCTTTCGTATTAAGTTTAATGATGTTATTAGCTTTAATTGGTGCTGTAAGTGGCTCAACTGGAGGAGGTATAAAAATAGTCCGTCTAATATTTTTATTTAAGTCTGTAATTATTGAGTTAAAAAAATTAGCTCATCCAAAGGCTATTTACAGATTTAAAATCAGGGATAAAGTAATAGATAGTGAAACTGCAAATATAATGTGGGTTTTCCTATCATTGTATATTTTAACATTCATCTTCGTAGGGTTAGTTTTAGTTTTTGATGGTTATGACATAATCACATCTTTTTCTTCTTCTGTTGCATGTATCACAAGTTTAGGACCCGGTTTGGGAGATGTTGGACCAACCTCTAACTTTTCCCAGTTTTCACAATTAGAGAAATTAATACTAGCATTTGAAATGATTTTAGGAAGATTGGAAATCATACCTGTTATAGGATTAACCTTTCTAAGATAGAAATAATGTTATAATATTTAATCTGAAATAATAGAAATTTTGTTAGGAGGTTATAGATATATGTCTATCACACCAGAGAAGAAGGCTGAAATCATACAAAAGTGGGCTAGGTATGAAGGAGATACAGGTTCTCCAGAGGTGCAAATAGCAATTTTAACAGAGAGAATTAGAAATTTAACAGAACATATAAAAAGAAATAAGAAAGACTTACACTCTAGAAGAGGTCTTATTGGAATGGTTAATAAAAGAAGAAAATTATTAAAATACTTGAAAAGAAAAAATCCTGAGAGATACCAGCAAGTCATAAAGGAGCTAAAAATTAGAGAGGTAGGGAGTAAATAAAGATGGAGGGTTTTGAAGATATTACAGTAGAAAAAGTAGAAACCCTTGTCGGTTCTACTCCCATCTCTATAGAAACTGGATACTTTGCTAAACAGGCAAGTGGTGCAGTTATTGTAAGACAAGGAGAAACGGCAGTATTAGTTGCCGTTGTTGTTTCTGAGGAAGTTCAGGAAGATATAGACTTTTTGCCTCTAACTGTTGAATACAGAGAGAAGCCATATTCTTATGGAAGAATACCCGGCGGTTTTGTTAAAAGAGAAGGGAAGCCTAACGAGAGAGAAATATTAGTTTCAAGATTAATTGATAGACCTATAAGACCTCTCTTTCCAAAAGGATTTTTTAATGATGTTGTTGTTTATGCTTTAACCTTATCTGCAGATGATAAGTATGACCCTGATGTTTTAGCTATGGTAGGAGCTTCATCCGCTTTACATATATCTGAAGCTCCATTTGAGGGACCAATAGCTGGCATTAGAGTTGCAAGGGTAGATGGGAAATTAATAGTTAATCCGACATATGAGGAGAGAGATAAAGCAGATTTAGATATAGTTGTTGCTGGAACGAAGGATGCAATTGTAATGGTTGAAGGTGGAGCAAATGAAGTTCCAGAAGAAGAGGTTTTAGAAGCAATCTTATATGCACAGGAGAGTATAAAAAATTTATGTGAGATACAGGAAGAATTAAGAAAGAAGGTAGGTAAAGAAAAAATAGTGGTAGAAGCACCTACCCAAGATGAAGAATTAAAGCATAAGATAAGAGAATTAACTGAAGAAAAGATAAAGGAAGCCTTCAATATTACTGATAAAAAGGAAAGGAATAAAAGAATAGGAGAGATTTACGACTGTTTATTAGATAAGTTGAATGTAGAAGAAGAGGAAAAGAAAAAGGTTGAGGTTCTCTTTAAGGAAGTTGAATCTGAAATAATGAGAGAGATGGTTCTTAAGGAACATAGAAGGATAGACGGAAGAAAACCTGATGAGATAAGACCTATATGGATTAAACTTGGATTATTCCCAAGGTCTCATGGTTCAGCAATATTTACTAGAGGTCAAACACAGGCACTTGTAATGACAACTTTAGGAGCTTTAGGAGAAGAACAGATAGAGGAGAGTATAGAGGAGGGGGAGGAAAAGAAAAGATTTATACTTCACTATAACTTCCCAGCATTCTCAACTGGAGAAGCTAAACCGCCAAAAGCACCTTCTAGAAGAGAAATAGGACACGGACATTTAGCAGAAAGGGCTTTAGAGCCATTAATACCTTCAGAGGAAAATTTCCCATATGTTATAAGAGTTGTTTCTGAAATATTAGAAAGCAATGGTTCGTCATCAATGGCTACAGTTTGTGGAGCATCATTATCGCTATTTGATGCAGGGGTGCCTTTACCTAAACATGTTGCCGGTATAGCTATGGGATTACTGAAAGAGGGAGATAACTATGTTGTTCTTACAGATATTCTTGGAGATGAAGACCATTTAGGAGATATGGATTTTAAAGTTGCTGGAACTAGAGATGGTATCACTTCAATACAGATGGATATAAAGATTAAAGGATTAACTAAAGAAATACTCCAAGATGCTCTAAAACAGGCGAATAAAGCGAGAATGAAAATATTAGATATAATGTATAATGTAATTCCTGAGCCTAGACCTGAAGTTTCTAAATATGCTCCTAAAGTTATAATAATGGAAGTATCTCCAGAAAAGATACCTTTAATTATTGGGCCTGCCGGTAAAAATATTAAAAGAATAATAGATGAAACTGGTGTGAAAATAGATTTAGAAGAGGACGGAATAGTTAGAATTTATGCACCTTCCAAGGAAGCAGGAGATAAAGCTAGGAAGATGATAGAACAGATAATTATTGATATAGAACCTGGTGAAGTTTATATGGGTAAGGTAGTTAGAGTAGAGGATTATGGAGCTTTCGTGGAGTTATTCCCGGGGAAACTTTCACTATTACATGTTTCTAAAATTAGTCATCAAAGGGTAAGGTCTGCTAAAGACCACGTGAAAGTTGGTGATATTATTACTGTAAAAGTTGTTGAAGTAGATGAGCAAGGAAGACCTAGAGTTTCTCTAAAGGATGTTAAGAAAGGAGAGGAAGCAAAAAATAAATATCTATATGAAAATCTGCAACAAACTAAAGAAGATAATTAAGTTTTTTGTCTTTTCTTCTTTTCATCATTTCACATAATTTAAAATCTATATATAATTTATATTTGACTTTGTTTGATTTAATGGTCATTTCATAAGGAGGTAATATTCATTGTCAAAAATAAAAGTATCAGATTTAGCAAAAGAGTTAGGTGTTAACTGGAAGGATATAGCAAAAGCTTTAGCTGATATAACAGGAGAAAAAATAAAAACACCTTCAAAAAAAATAGATGAAGAAACTGCAAATTTAATAAGAGATTTTCTAGGAGTTTATGAAGAAACTCCAGAGGAAAAAGAGGAAATACAGATTAAAACCGAGGAGAAAAAATACAGAATTTACGATTTATATCATGATTGGGGAGTTAGTTTTGAAGAGTTCAAAGAAGCATTAAGAAAGTGTGGTTATGAAGGTGAGATAAATAGTTTTACTGAGATAAATAAAGATTTGGTTGGTAAGGTAAGAGGGGAACTAGAGGAGCTTATAAAAAAGAAAAAAGAAGAGGAAGAAAGAAGAAGAAAAGAGGAAGAAGAAAGAAGAAAGAGAGAGGAAGAATTAAGAAGGTTATTAGAAGAGCAGGAAAGGGAAAGAAGAGAGAAGGAAAGAAAGAAAGAAGAGGAGGAGGCAAAGAAGAGAGAAGTAAAAGAAAATAAAGAAGAAAAAGAAATAAAAGAGATTAAGAAAGAGGAAATAAAAGAAACAGAGAAAGAAGAAATAAGAGAAATAGAGAAAGGAGAAGTAAGAGAGGCGAAAGTTTCATCTAAAGAAATAAAAGAAGGTAGAGAAACAAAAGAAAGAAGATATAAGAAGGAAAGATTTGATAAAAGGAAGAAAAGGGACTTTAAAGAAAGAAAAAGAGATTTTAGAAAAGATGAAAAACGAAAAAAAGAAGAAAAACAGAAAAGAGATGAAAAACAGAAAAAAGAAGACTTTAGAAAAAGCAAATTTGAAAAAGTTAAGGAAAAACAAGAAGGATTTAGTTTACAGGCTGAATTGGAGCAGGCTCAAATCCATTCAGTAAAAGATGAAGAGAAGGAAAGAGAAAAAGCTCAAGCAGCAGAAATAGAGAGAAGAAAGGAAAGTAAAGAGGAAAAAGCGGAACTTGAGGCATTAAGAAAACTTTTAGGTGATAGTGGAAGAAAGAAAAAGAAGAAGAAAAAGAAAAAGGAAGATAAGGAGAAGAAGGAAGTTGAAGCAAAAGAAGAAGATGATGTAAAAATTGCTATAATTCCAGAAGTTTTAACAGTTAAAGACTTATCAGATATTTTAAATATTCCACCAAACCAGATAATCCTTGAATTAATGAAAAAAGGAGTCCTTGCAACTATAAATCAAAATATAGACCCAGAGATTGCATTACAGATAGCTGAAGAACATGGATTTTTAGCAGAAATAAAGAGAGAAGGTGAGGAACTAAGTATAGTTGAGGAATTACCAGATGAAGAAAAGGAAAAAGTTTTAACTGAAGAGAAGGAAGAAGATGAAGAAAATCTAGTGGAGAGACCACCTGTAGTAACTGTGATGGGGCACGTTGACCACGGAAAGACAACTTTACTTGACACTATAAGAAAAACTGATGTAGCCGCTAGAGAAAAAGGAGGAATTACACAGCATATAGGGGCTTATAAGATAAAGTTAGAAAATGGTAAGGAAATAACATTCTTAGACACTCCCGGACACGAAGCATTTACAACATTAAGGGCGAGAGGTTCTAAAGTTGCAGATATTGCAGTTTTAGTTGTTGCTGCTGATGACGGTGTGAAACCACAAACGATAGAAGCTCTAAACCACGCTAAAAGTGCAAATGTTCCAATTATTGTTGCTATAAATAAGATAGATAAACCGGGTTCAGACCCTGAGAGAGTTAAAAGGGAGCTATCCCAATACAATCTCATCCCGGAAGAGTGGGGTGGAGATACAATAATGGTGCCTGTTTCTGCAAAAACAGGTAAAAATATAGACGAGTTATTGGAAAATATACTATTGGTGGCAGAATTACTTGAGTTAAAGGCAAATCCAAATAAACCGGCTATAGGAACTGTAATAGAATCAAAACTAGATACTAAAAAAGGTCCTGTAGCAACTGTTTTAATAGAAAACGGAACTTTAAAAAGAGGTGATTACTTTGTAGCTGGCTACACATGGGGAAAAGTTAGAGCAATGTTAGATGAAAGAGGTAGAAATCTAAAAGAAGCTGGCCCAGGAACCCCTGTTGAGATTTTAGGATTTAATGAAGTTCCAAAGGCTGGGGATAAATTTATAGTTAAATCTTCAGAAAAAGAAGCTAGACAGTTAGCTGAACAGAGAAAACAGAAGTTAGAGGAAGAACTGTTAGCTAAAAGAAAAAGATTACATTTAGAAAACTTACAGGATGCTAAGGAGATTAACATAATTTTAAAAGCTGACGTTCAAGGTTCATTAGAGGCGATTATAAAATCAATAGAGGAGATTGGTAAAAAGTTTGAAAATGTAAATATAAATATTATTCACAGTGGTATAGGAGCTATAACGGAAAGTGATGTGATGTTAGCGGCGGCTTCAAATGGTTTAGTTATAGGTTTCAATGTTAGACCAGATGGGACAGCTAGAAAATCTGCCGAGGAGGAAGACGTTGATATAAAAATATATGGTGTAATATATGACTTACTTGAAGATTTAGAGAAAGCTCTTAAAGGATTACTTGAGCCTAAGAAGAAAGAAGAACTTCTCGGAATTTGTGAAGTTAAGAAAATATTCAGAATTAAAGGTGTTGGAACGATAGCAGGTTGTATAGTTATAGAGGGAGTTATAAGAAGAAATTCTAAAGCTAGATTGGTTAGAGATGGTGTAGTTATATACGATGGAGAAATTTCCTCTCTAAAGAGATTTAAAGATGATGTTAAAGAAGTAGCAAAAGGTTATGAATGTGGATTAATGTTAAAAGACTTCAACGATATAAAACCGGGAGACCAGATAGAAAGTTATGAAATTGTAGAAGAAAAGGAAGTAAGTTAAACAGGTGAAAAAATGAAGATTTTAATGATAGATAATTACGACAGCTTTACATATAACATAGTTCAATATCTATATGAGCTTGGAGCAGATGTAGAAGTTTACAGAAACGACCAGATAGATATTGAAGATATAGAAGGCATGAGTGATATTGATGGGATTGTAATATCACCGGGACCTTGCACCCCAAATGAAGCAGGTATATCTGTAGATGTTATAAGAAGATTTAAAGGAAGATATCCAATTCTTGGAGTGTGTTTAGGACACCAATCTATAGGTGTTGCTTTCGGAGGTAAGATAATAAAGGCTAAATGTCTAATGCACGGTAAATTATCAGACATATACCACAATGGGAAAGAGTTGTTTGAGGGAATACCATCTCCATTTAAAGCAGTTAGATACCACTCATTAGTTATAGATAAAAATAGCCTTCCTGAAGATATAGAAATAACAGCTTGGACTAAGGAAGATGACGAAATAATGGGGATAAAACATAAAAAATATGCTATATGGGGAATTCAGTTTCATCCTGAAAGCATACTAACAGATTACGGTAAGAAGATTTTAGAAAATTATTTAAAACTTGCAGAAAAGTTTAACACTTCAAAAACAGTATAGAGGTTAAAAATGTTTATATGGATTAAAGCCATTCATCTTATATCTGTAATAACTTTAATGGCAGTCATATTTTACCTTCCTAGACTTTTCGTTTACCATTTGGAGAACAGGGACAAAAAGGAATTTGTAGATGTTATAAAGGTTATGGAAGTAAAGCTTCATAAATTTATCGGTGTTCCATCTTTTTGGATTACACTCTTAACAGGTTTAGGAATGTTATTTATTAATCCATCTATATTTAAGACAGGTGGTTGGATACATGCAAAGATTACTTTAGCCATATTAATGCTAATTTACTACATTTCATTAGCAGTTTTTCTAAAAAGAATACAGTCTGATAGCTGTAAACTATCTTCTAAGTTTTTTAGATTTTATAACGAAGTTCCAACAATACTTTTAATATTAATAGTTATACTTGTGATAGTAAGACCATTCTAAAGGAGAAGAAAATGAAGATTATATATATACACGGTTTTAACTCAGCTGGTTATGGGAATAAAATAACCAAACTTAAAGATGCGTTTGGTGATGAGAACGTTATAGCTTTAACACTTCCATACAACCCAGAGAAAGCTATGAAACTTTTAGAGTTTTTAACAGAGACCTTAAAGGAAAAGGATAATCTAATTTTAGTAGGAACATCATTAGGAGGATTTTACGGATTATATCTAGGGGCAAAATATAAAGTTCCATCAGTCCTAATAAATCCGTCTACAGACCCATACAACTCATTAAAAAAACAAGTTGGTAAGCAGAAAAATTATAAGACAGATGAAGAGTATGAGTTCAGCTATAAAGATTTGGAAAGTTTAAAAAAATACTATCTTTCAGAAAGAGAGATAGAGAAAGCTAAACCATACATATACGTTTATCTAGATGAGGAAGATGAGCTTTTAGACAGTAGAAAGACTAAAGAGTTTTTTGAGAAGTTTGGTATATATGTAAAAATTTATCCAAATGGCGACCATAGATTTCAACATATGGATGAATTAATTGAAGATTTAAGGGAAAAGTTAAATTTATAAATAACGTCGGCATACGATGGAGTTCAAAGAGTATATTACAGCGATTGAAAAAAATTTGAAAAATTTGACCCAGTTTAATATATATCTATCAGAGGAAGATATAAACATAATTAGGAGCTGGTATAAAAAAGATATTCCTTTAGAAAGGATAAATAAAACTATTTATAACTGTTTATCAAATATTCCAAAGAAAAAAAGAAAGTTTTTATCTTTAAAAAAGATAGATAAAGAAATATACAAACTTAAAACTTCCAAAATCTTTAAAGAAGATAAATCATTTAAAGAAAACACTAGGCAGGAATACACTATCAATCCAGAAATTCAATTGTTAATTGAACAGTTGGAAAACCTTGGAATAAAGGTTAATATCAACGGTTATAGAGACGAAACAGAGCTAAAAGAGTATTTAGAGAGAAAAATCATAAGCTTTATATGGAAAAATATAAGTGATGAAGAAAGGGAAATAATAAGAAAGGAGGCTTTAAAAGAGTTAAAGACAAAGTATAATCTGTCCCACACTGATAAAAAAGAGGCTTTGAAATTTATAGTTGCGAATAAGATAAAGAAAATCTACAATCTTCCATAGATTACTTTAATTTTAAAAGTTGCAAAAAAGTTCATTTATAATAATTTATTTGAAATAAAAATACTATAAGGAGTTATAAATGATAAAAATCTCATTGAAAAGGATTATTTTACTTTTCTCAACAATCTTTGTTTTCTCAAGTTGCTTAAGCACAATCCAACTGGCAACTCAAGAAACTCCTATAGAGTTAATACCAAGAAATAAAGTTATGGGTGGATTTTCATTTGTTATCCCAGATAACTTTAGATTTTTAAACGAACAATCTTTAATTTATGATTATAGAGGAGATATTAGAGCTTATCTAGTTTATGCAGGTAAAGCTTCAACAGTTCAACTTATAAACTTCTTTACAGACTATATGCCAGAGAAAGGTTGGAAACCAGACTTTGCGACGGTTTCTACCGATGGAATGTTGGCCTTCAAAAAGGAAGATAGGCTTATAGTTATTAAAATTGTCCCCGATGTAGCTGGTATTTCTTATTTAAAGATACTCCTAACTAAGTAGCTATGAAGAAGAAAGGCATTAAAGAATACTTTTATGCATTTATTACTTTATTTTTCCTCTCTTTATCTATATTTGTTATTTTCCTAACAATTCCCTTTATCTTCCATAAACTTATCTTTAGTCAAATTTTTGTTTATAAATTCCAGTTTTTATTTGTAATACTATTTTGGCTATCTGTAGTTGCAATTTTGTGGAGTATAAAGATATTAACAATCATAAAAAAGCAGTTTTAAAGACTGACTGACAGGCACTTTATTGATTTGCCAATTTTAAAGAAAATCATTTATACTAATGTGTCTGAATTTAAACTTTTAGTTTATACAATCTAAAGGAGGGAATTTTTATTATGGCAAAGAAGATGAAGACAAATAAAACTGCAGCTAAAAGGTTTAAAGTTACTGCAAAGGGCAAGATAAAGTATTGGAAAGGTGGAGTTTCTCACTACAACACTAAAAAAACTAGAAAGAGAAAGAGACAGGGAAGAAAGGCTCAGTATGTGCCAGAAAATTTAGTTGATAAAGTCAAAAAATTAATACCTAATATGGTTTAAAACTGAAAAAAATTGGAGGTAGAAATAGATGAGAGTTAAAGGACCATCTTCAAAAAAACATAAGAAAAAGATATTAAAGTTAGCAAAAGGTTATTATGGGCAGAAAAGCAGAGTTTACAGAAGAGCTAAGGAGCAGGTTTTAAGGTCTTTACAGTATGAGTATAGAGATAGAAGATTAAGAAAGAGAGAATTTAGAAGATTGTGGATAACAAGAATAAACATTGCCGCTAGACTAAACGGTTTATCTTACAGCCAATTTATGCACGGATTAAAGTTAGCTGGAATAGAGCTAAATAGAAAAGTTTTAGCAGATATGGCTGTAAGCGACCCTGAAGGTTTCAAAAAATTAGCTGAAATATCTAAGGCTAAATTAGAGGAAAAACAGACGGCAAATGTATAGAACTTTATAAACAAATGTAGGGCAGGTGTAGGTTGTGGGCTTAAAGGAAGATTTACTAAAGTTAAAGGAAGAGGCTAAAAAACTTATAGAAGAGGCTAAAGATAAAAATTCATTAGATAAGATAAAAGTTAAATTTTTAGGAAAAAAGGGGGAAATAAAACAGGTTTTAAAAAGTTTAGGGAAACTCTCTCCTGAGGAAAGGAAAGATATAGGTAAGGTAGCTAATCGGATAAAAGAGGAGATAGAAGGCTTATTAAAGGATAAATTAGCCTATATAAAGAGAATTGAACTGGAAAGGGAATTAAGGGAAAACAGAATAGATATAACTCTACCTTCCCATTGGATAGAGACAGGACATCAGCATTTAATAACTAAAACATTGCAGGAGGTAGTTGATATTTTCATATCTATGGGCTTTTCCGTTGCTGAAGGTCCTGAAATTGAAAGGGAAGATTATAACTTTGACATGTTAAATATCCCTAAAGACCATCCTGCTAGAGATATGCAGGATACATTCTTTATAAATAAAGATGGGTATGTTTTAAGAACCCACACCTCACCTGTCCAAATAAGAACAATGTTAACTGAAAAACCACCTATAGCAATTGTTGCACCGGGAAGAGTTTACAGAAAGGATATGGACCCTACCCATACTCCTATGTTTCATCAGATAGAAGGTTTACTTGTTGATAGAAATATCACATATAGAGATTTAAAAGGAACATTACAAAAATTCTTACAGGAAGTTTTTGGGAAGGATACCAGAATAAGATTAAGACCTAGCTATTTCCCATTCACAGAGCCTTCCTTTGAGGTTGATATAAGCTGTAGTATGTGTGATGGTGAAGGTTGTAGAGTTTGTAAAGGAGCTGGATGGTTGGAAATATTGGGAAGTGGTATGGTTGACCCAAATGTTTTTGAAGCTGTAGGGATTAATCCAGAGGAATATTCAGGTTTTGCTTTTGGTCTAGGAGTTGAAAGAATAGTGATGCTTAAATACAGAATTCCGGATATTAGATTATTCTACTATGGAGATATGAGATTTATAAAACAATTTTAATTCTTTGTAAAAAGGAGAAAGGATGTGAAAGTTCCGTATAGCTGGATAAAAGAATTTGTGGATATAGATAAATCTGCAGAGGAAGTTGTTGAGAAATTAAATGAAACTGGACTTGAGGCTACAGTTGAAACATTTGGGGAGTATATACCGAACATAATAACCGTAAAAGTTTTATCTGTTAAAAAACATCCTGAAAAGGATAGACTATATATATGTGAAGCTACAGATGGAAATAAAACTTATCAGATAATAACCGGTGCAGATAATGTTAAAAAGGACAGTATTGTATTACTTGCCCAAATTGGAGCTGATATAAAGGGAATAACAATAAAAGAGAGAAAGTTTGGAAGTTATACATCAGAGGGAATGTTTTTATCTTTAGAGGAGTTAGGTTTAGCTGATAATGCCGATGGAGTTTGGTTATTGCCACCGGATACACCTGTAGGAGTTGACGGTAGTAAACTTTTAGGTTTAGGAGAAGAAAAATTAATAGAGATAGATATAACTCCAAACAGAGGAGATGCTCTAAATGTAAAAGGGCTAGCGAGAGAGATAGGGGCTATATTCAATATAAAGAGAAAAGAGAAGAAAACAGATATTAAGATTTTAAACAGGTTAATACCAAATATCTCTTTAGAAACAGATAAATGTTATAGATACAGAGGAATAGTTATTAATAATGTGGAAATTAAACCTTCAAGTTTGGAAGTTCAGTTAAAACTTATAAAATCAGGACAGAAACCTATAAACAATGTTGTAGATATAACCAACTATATCCTTCTACAGGAAGGACAACCTTTACATGCATTTGATTTAGATAAAATAGAAGGAAAGATAACTGTAAGAAATGCAAAAGATGGTGAGAAATTTTTAGCTTTAGATGGAAATGAATACAGTTTAAAGAGTGATGATATAGTGATAGCAGATGAGAATGGAGTTATAGCTTTAGGAGGTATTATAGGAGGAGAAACAACAAAAGTTGATGAAAATACTAAAAATATACTTCTTGAGGCAGCTAACTTTGATTATATCTCTATAAGAAAAACTTCTAAAAGATTAGCCATAACAACAGAAAGCTCATACAGATTTGAAAGAGGTATTGATGTAGAGAGCTTACCTGAAGCTGAAAACAAAGCAGTAGAGATGATTTTAGACCTTGCTGGAAATAACTCAGAGGTTATGGGAGAAAAAGACATATATCTTTATCCTTATCAACCTAAAGAGATAAAAGTTAGGGAAAGGACAGTTAAAAGAATTATAGGAATAGACATACCTAAAGAGGAAATAGCAGATATTTTAAACAGATTGGAGATACCAACGGAAACTATAGAAGATGGGACAGTTTCTAAAATACCTGCATTCAGGTCATTAGATTTAACTAGAGAGATAGATTTAGTTGAGGAAGTTGGAAGACTAAAGGGATTTAATGAGATTGAAGAAAGCTTTCCAAGTATTCCAATAAACACAGATAAAAATATCTCTTACTACAAATTTGAAAATAGAACCAGAGATTTCTTTATTGATAACGGTATAAATGAGGTGATAACTTACTCATTTGTAGGAGAGAGAATTTACAAATCTTTAAACTTACCTTTACCAGATATTGAGATAACGAACCACTTAACTACAGATTTTAGATTTATGAGAGATAACTTAGCTGTAAGTTTGATACAGGTTCAAAAGGAAAATTTAAGACATCAGATAAAAGATATTGCAGTATTTGAAATTGGGGAAGTCTTCTTTAATGATTTTGAGGAAATTAGGATAGGTATATTACTGAGAGGTGATTTTATAAAAGGATTTAACTTTAAAAAGAATAAAATTTTCTTTACCACAAAAGAGAAATGGAGCTTTTTAGAAGTTAAAGGTTTAATAGAAAGTTATTTAAAGCTTTTAGGAATAACCGATTTTGAGCTAAAACACTCTGAAAAAACTTACCTTAACCAATATGAAAGTGCAGAGATATTTGTAAGAGGATTTAATGTTGGATACTTTGGAAAAATTCACCCAGAAGTTGCAGAGAAGGTTGAAATACATAAGGATACATATATAGGAGAGTTAAAACTAAAGTATGTTTCAAGAAAGTTAAAAGAAAATGCTCTAAAAGATGGTTATTTATACACATACTTTAAGCTAAAGGATACTCCAACATTTAAAGACTTACCTAAATATCCATCAGTTAAAAGGGATTTAGCTTTTGAAGTAGATGATACAGTTTCAGTGGAAGAGATATTTAAAGAGTTAGGAAACTCAAGTAAACTTATAGAAAAAATTAGTCTGTTTGACATATATTATTTAGATGAAAATAGAAAAAGTATTGCAGTATCGGTAGATTTTAGAGACAGAGAAAAAAGTTTATCTGATGAAGAGATAAACAGGGAAGTTGAAAGTATAGTTAAAAAACTTAAAGAAAAGATAAAAGGTTTAAAACTTAGAGGTTAAAAGGAAGGTTTTTCGCGGTTTGATATAAAGGAAATAAAATAGATTAAAATAATAAAAATATTAAAGATAAGATAGTATATAAAAACTATATAATATAATGAACCTGCGGGGTTCGGAGGTGGCTTTATACCACAGGGAGCATAGGTTAGCTTCTGGGCTATAGCTAACTTAAAGGGAGCCTTACATCCCAATGTCTCCCGCCGTGGAGCATTGGTGCGGGCACCCACCTTTCGGGAGGGTCCAGAAAGGACCAGCTCTCTAAACGACCCCGTGGGGCTAAATTCTTTCCTTAAGAATAGGTTAGGCAAACCGCGGGACCTTCCATAAATTGGGAGGTCAACGAATGACATATAGTCAAATTAAAAATGAGATAAGAAAGAGAATTTTAAAACTTAGAGAAAGTTATCAAGTAAACAAAGAGGATATATATAAAATAAAAGAAAAATTTCTATCTCTTTTAGATAAATATAAATCTGAAAGGATACTTTTATACTATCCACATAAAAATGAAATAAACACAATTCCCATAATAGAGGAACTTCTAAAAAGAAAAAAAACTGTTCTTCTACCTAAAGTTGAAAAAGGTAAAATATTACCTATTTTAATTTCAGATATTTCAAACTTAAAGGTTGGTTTTGCAGGAATTAAAGAGCCTGAAGGGGAAGTTTTTCCTAAAAATAGTATTGATATAACAGTTGTTCCAGCTGTTGCTTATGACAGGAGAGGATATAGACTAGGTTATGGAAAAGGATTTTACGACAGATTTCTGCAGGACTTTAAAAATCTTAAGGTAGGTTTAGCCTACAAATTTCAAGTGTTAGATAAAATACCCTTTGAAAAACATGATATACCAGTTGATATAATCATAACTCATGAGGAGGTGATAGAAGCGGGGAGAGAAAGAAGCTTTTTAAACAAATAAAAAATTTAAAGGAGGTAAAAAATGTTAGAAATAATCATAGGAATATCTACTTTAATTGTCGGTGGTGGTGCTGGTTATTTTGCAGGGAAATCGGTTGTAGAAAAAAAGATTGAAGAAAAAGAAAGAGAATTAAAAGAGAAAGAAAAACATTATAGAGAAGTTTTATCCGAAAAGGATAGAATAATTAACTCTGCAAAAAGTGAGGCTGAAAAATTAGTTAAAGAGAAGGAAAAGGAAGCAGAGATAAAGGCTCAAGAAATATTAAAGGAAGCAGAATTAAAATCACAGGAGATAAGAAGGGAAGCTGAAAAATTAAAGGAACAACAGGAAATACTTATAGAGAAAGAGATACTAAAAAGAAAAAAGGAGTTAGAGGAAGAAATAAAAAGAGAAAGGGAAGAGTTAGCTAAACTTCAGAAAAAGTTATCTGAAAGGGAGCTTGAGCTTGAGAAGAAACTGGCTAGACTTGAACATAAGGAAGAAGATTTAGAGAAAAGATTTAATGAACTAATGGAAGAAAAAAGAGAAGTAGAGAAACTTAGGGAGGAACTTAGGGAGAAAGAGGCAAAATTAAAGGATGCTGAGGAACAGTATATTTTAGAGTTGCAGAGAATAGCATCTATGACTAAAGAGGAAGCAAAAGAAGAATTATTTAAAAAGATTGAAGAAGAAGCTAAACTTGAAGCGGTTAGACTTGCAAAGGAGATAGAGGAGGAGGCTAAAAAAGAAGCTGAAAAAGAAGCTAAATGGACTTTAGTTACTGCTATCCAGAGATTAGCTCCTGAAATAACAACAACTCATAATATATCTGTTGTAGATTTACCTAGTAATGACTTAAAGGGAAGAATTATAGGAAGAGAGGGAAGAAATATTAGAGCATTTGAGATGGAAACTGGAGTTGATTTAATAATTGATGACACACCAGATATTGTAACTATTTCGTCATTTGACCCATTAAGAAGGGAAATAGCTAAACAGTCTCTAGAGAAACTTATTGCAGATGGAAGAATTCATCCGGGAAGGATTGAAGAAGTTGTATCTAAAGTTAAAGAAGAAATGGATGCTCACATAAGGAAACTTGGAGAGGAAACCTGTTTAGAGCTTGGATTTACAGATGTTCATCCAGAACTTTACTACTATATAGGAAAACTTTATTACAGAACATCTTACACTCAAAATGTTTTACTACACACTAAAGAAGTTGCTTACCTAGCAGGATTGATGGCGGCAGAACTTGGATTAGATGAAAAGGTAGCAAGAAGAGGAGGATTAATGCACGATATAGGTAAGGCTATATCTCATGAGGTTGGTGGTTCACACTCTAAAGTTGGGGCAGAGTTAGCTAAAAGATACGGAGAACCAGATGTTGTTATAAATGCTATCTTGTATCACCATAATGACGAGCCTGCTAGATACCCTGAAGCAGTTTTAGTTGCAGCTGCTGATGCACTCTCTGCTGCAAGACCGGGGGCAAGAAGGGAAGCATTACAGTCTTATATAAACAGACTTGAAAAGATTGAAGCTATAGTAAACTCCTTTGAGAATGTTGAAAAATCTTTTGCTATACAGGCAGGTAGGGAAGTTAGAATAATTGTTAATGCTGAAAAACTCTCAGATGAGGAAGCTTATCTACTTACGAAAGAAATTGCAAAGAGAATTGAGAAAGAAGTTGAATTTCCGGGACAGATTAAGATTACAACTATAAGAGAAAGCAGATTTATAGAGGTAGCTAAATAGTTTTTCCTCACTTCTTTTTTTCTTTTTCACTAGATAAATAGATATTTATTTAGAAGAAACGTAAAAGTTTTAATTAAAACATTAATCTGCTTATTAGTTTATGGGTTAAAAATTTAGTTTATGGGTTAAAAATCATTCCCATATAAATCTAACTATTAGAATTTT